>NZ_AKJR01000016.1:0-99485 GCF_000282235.1 Pseudomonas sp. GM24
AGCCTGCTCGCGATAGCGAATTTTCAGTCGCTGTAGGTGTTGTCTGACACACCGCTATCGCGAGCAGGCTCACTCCTACAGGGGATCTACGGTGATTTTCAGACCTCACTCCCGTTTCGGAGATCGATCATGTTTCACACTTCAAGATTGACCAAAGCTTCGCTAGGGCTTGTTTTAGGCCTTGCCGCCAGCACCGCTCTGGCCGCCATCACCCCACAACAAGCCGAACAACTGAAAACCACCCTGACTCCGATGGGCGCCGAGCGCGCGGGTAACGCCGCCGGCACTATTCCCGCGTGGACCGGCGGCATCACCCAGGTGCCTGCCGGCTACAAACCGGGCCAGCATCACCCCGATCCATACGCGGCCGACAAACCGCTGTTCACTATCACCAAAGCCAACCTCGACCAGTACAAGGCCCACCTCAGCCCCGGTCAGATCGCCCTGTTCAACAGCTACCCCGACACCTTTCAGATGCCGGTCTACCCGTCCCGCCGCTCCGGCTCAGCACCGCAATGGCTGTACGACAACACCCTGAAAAACGCCACCTCAGCAAAATTGCTCGAAGGCGGCAGCGGCTTCTCCGATGCCTACGGCGGCGTACCTTTTCCGGTGCCCAAGGATGGCGTTGAAGTGTTGTGGAACCACATCACTCGCTATCGCGGCATCTACGTCGTGCGCCGCGCCTCCGAAGCACCGGTGCAGCGCAATGGCAGCTTCGCGCTGGTGACGTCGCAGCAGGAAGCGCTGTTCAACTACTACCGCCCGAACGGCCAGTTCGCCGACCTGAAAAACATCCTGTTCTACTACCTCGCCTTCGTGAAAAGCCCGGCACGGCTGGCCGGCGGTGCCGCACTGGTGCACGAAACCCTCGATCAACTCAAGGACGCACGCCAGGCCTGGATCTACGACGCCGGCCAACGCCGCGTGCGCCGCGCACCGAACCTCGCTTACGACACGCCGATCGCTTCATCCGATGGCCTGCGCACCGCCGACGACACCGACCTGTTCAACGGCTCACCGGATCGCTACGAGTGGAAGCTCAAGGGCAAACAGGAAATCTACATCCCCTACAACAACTACAAAGTCGCCAGCCCCGAGGTGAAATACGCGCAGTTGCTGACCCCCGGCCACCTCAATCCGCAATACACCCGCTACGAGTTGCACCGGGTCTGGGTGGTGGAAGGCAACCTGAAACCCGGGTCGCGGCACATCTATTCCAAGCGTGTGCTGTTTCTCGATGAAGACAGCTGGGGCGCGGCACTGGTTGATCAATACGACGGGCGAGGGGAGTTGTGGCGGGTGTCGATGGCTTACCTGAAAAACTTTTATGACCTGCCGACGACGTGGAGTGCGCTGGATGTTTTCCACGATTTGCAGGCGCGGCGTTACTACGTGCAGAACCTTGATAACGAAGAAGCGGAGACTGTCGATTTCGCGCAACCGGTGCCGGAGGATGCGTATTTTATGCCGTCGGCGTTGCGGCAGCGTGGGACGCGGTGATGGCTGAAGTTTAAGTCCGCACCACTGACAGAAAAAAGCCCGAAGCCACTGATACATTTGGCTTCGGGTTTGTTCTGTGGAGCTAAATATATCTACTTTACAGATATCTGTATTTGAGATAATTTGGGCGCATGTAGGGATACCAGAACCGAAAATTGTATGAGAGTGATCACAAAAGCGGCGGTTGCGCGGGCCATTGAGACTCATGGCCAGTGGAGAGATCCTCTCACCTTGTGGCTAACCATCTTCGACAGAGCATCGCTGCGCTTCGAGTCGTTTGAGAAGCTTCGTCAAGACTGGGCCAGCGCCTCAGGTTGGAACGTTGATCGTATCCCTCACTCGAAGCTGAGGCTGACGAGCAAGAAAGGTCCGCTTGATATTTACGTTTTTGATATCAAGAAAAACGAGTGCCGTGTCATTACGTGGATCAACACGAAGACTGGCACTATCTATATCAAGGACATTCTTCCCCATGCCGGATATGACAAATGGTGGAAGGGTGATGTCAAGTAGTTGGCCAGAATGAAATACGCTATTTATGTTTAACGAAAATAAAGGTGATCTCAATGAAGCGTAATAAAGTCGAAGCGACAGGACTGGATTCCTTCATAGCCGATATTTCACCCATGCTTGAGGGGCTGGGCGATCAGCTAGCGACTTTGTCCAAGTTGTTGTCTGCCTGCCATGATCCGATAAAAAATGATGACGATCTGCAAGTGCGAATGGCCCTGATTGATGAGCTTTATTCCCACGCGAACACCGAGGATCATGCTGCGGCACGGTTTGCGGAGTTTGTGGCTGATCGGGTTTATGAGTACGAAAATGAAACGGTGTTGATTGCTTATTCGTCCCAATCTGAAGCGCTGGCGTTTCTGCTGTCGGAAAGAGGCGTTAAACAGAAGGACTTGTCTGAGATCGCAACTCAGAGTGCTGTTTCAGAGATATTGAATAACAAGCGAAAAATGACCGTTGCTCAGATAAAGGGATTCGCCGAGTTCTTTAAAGTGCCAGTCGAGTTTTTTATGCACGGTGTGGTTTGACGCTAAGCGGTGAAAGGCCTGACGCAATCGCGGGCAAGCCCGCTCCCACAGGTCATGAGTCGAACACAATATCTGTGAACGACCGAAAAATCTGTGGGAGCGGGCTTGCCCGCGATTGGTTTTTTGCTTCAACGCTGTACGAAGATCAAACGCGGAAGTGGCTGACCATCTGCTGCAACTGACCACCCAAACGCGCCAGTTCAACGCTCGACGCTGCCGTCTCATCACTCGCCGCTGCGGTCTGTTCCGACACGTCGCGTACGTTGATGATGCTGCGGCTGATCTCTTCGGCCACGGCGCTCTGCTGTTCAGCCGCTGCGGCGATCTGCTGGTTCATCGACTGGATGTTCGACACCGTGCGGGTGATGTTTTCCAGTGAGGCGCCAGCCTTGCGGGTCAGGGCCACGCTGCTGTCGGTCAGGGCGCGGCTGTTGCTCATTACCGCTGAAACCTGCTGGGTGCCGTTCTGCAGACCGGCGACCAGGCCTTCGATTTCCTCGGTGGATTTCTGCGTACGCTGCGCCAGGCCACGCACTTCATCGGCGACCACGGCGAAACCACGACCGGCTTCACCGGCACGCGCGGCTTCGATTGCAGCGTTGAGGGCCAGCAGGTTGGTCTGTTCGGCAACAGCCTTGATCACGTCCATGACGCTGCCGATCTTGTCGCTTTCCTGTTGCAGCACGCTCATGGCTTCGGTGGAACGCACCACTTCGCTGGCCAGACGTTCGATCTGCGCGATGGCTTCGTTGACCACTTTGTCACCTTCACGGGCTTCGCCGTCAGCGGCGGCGGCCGCTTGCGAGGCTTCTTCGGCGTTGCGCGCGACTTCCTGCACGGTGGCGGTCATCTCGTGCATGGCGGTGGCGACCTGATCGGTCTCGACTTTCTGGCTGTTTACACCGGCGCTGGTCTGCTCGGTGACGGCCGACAGTTCTTCAGCGGCGCTGGCAATCTGGGTGACGCCGTCGCGGATACCGCTGATCAAGTCACGCAGGGTCACACCCATGCGCGCGATGCCTTGTTGCAGCACGCCGAGTTCGTCGCGGCGGGTGACGGTGACGTTCTGGGTCAGGTCGCCGCTGGCGATGCGCTCGACCACGGCCAGGGTTTCCTGCAACGGACGGGTGATCTGACGGGTGATGATTACCGCAGCAATCACGCCAACCAGCAGGGCGAGCAGGGTGCTGATCAACTGGAAGGTACGCGCCTGGGCGCTTTCCGCGTCACGGCGATCGAGCTGGATCTGATACAGCTGCTCGCTCAGGGCGACGATGGTGGTGCCCTGGTCGGTCATTTCCTTACGCGCCTGCACGGCATCGGTGTTGGCGTTCTTGTACGCCATCAACGCGCTGCGATAGCTGGTCAACGCAGATTCCAATTGGCGCAAGGCATCCTGCTGAGTCGCAGCAAATTGCGCATTCAATGACTTGAGGCTGGCGATGGCCGCGTCGATCTGGCCGACGGCTTTCTGTTCGGTTTCGGCGTTGGTGGTGGCGGTGTAACCGCGCACTTCGTAGCGCGCGAGGATGAACGCTTCCTTGGCGGCGGTGATCGCCTGGAACTGTTCGAAACGCTGCTCGCTCATGTCCATCTGCTGCACGCGTTTGCTGATCGATTCGATCTGGTTGTATGCGGTCTCGGCACTCACGCTCATGCTGTCGCGGGCGCTGTTGCCGGTGCGATAGGCGTTACGCATTTTGTTCAGCGACGTCTGGTATTCAGCGATGGTCGCTGCCTGCTCCTTGAGCAGTTTGACGTTTTCCGGGCTCTTGAAGCTGTTGATCAGCTTCTGTTGCTGCGCGGCGAAGCTTTCGAGGGTGGTCTGCACATTCTGCGCGGCGGTTTCATCGCCATTGGTCAGCATGTACTGCAGGCGCACCACGCGTAGTTTGGTCAGACCGGCATTGAGCTGGGTGATATCGCTCATCCAGTTGCTGCGGTCGATCAGGCCACCGAGGCTGGTCCAGCCTGTCAGGGCCAGCACGCAGGTCAGGGCCAGCACCAGGCCGAAGCCCAGGCCTAATTTCATGTTCACGCTGATGTTGCCGAACCAGCTATTCATCAAAAATCCTCCAGAAACGTTGGGTTTCTTGTCGTCAGTTAGGCTGGAAGATTGTTGTTTTTTTGAGCCAGCAAGGGTGTTAGCAGGTTTGTATCGGCCGCATTTCCCAGAGCTGAAAGGATTTTGTCCTACGGAATTTGTAACATCGGATCCCAAGACTTTTTTCACATGGGTTTCACTGGCTGCCCACGCCCGCCTCTGTACCTTCGCCGCATCGAATGAACCCGTGATGCAGAGTGGCGAGGCGGTTTTTGTGGAATTGAGACTGAGTCTGTTCGGCGTCAAACGCTCGATCGATCTGAGCTTTTTGGCGCGTTTTCGCAACACTTGGGTGGTGTTGGCGGCATCGGTATTGGTGATGCCACTGACCCTGTGGTTGCTGGCGCCGGCGGCGGTGCCGGACCTGGCCCACGGCAACGTGGCGGGTGCGCAAGCGTTGGCGACGGGCTGGGCCAAGGGCGACATGATCGTTCTGGTGCGGCACGTTGAACGTTGCGATCACTCCAAAGCCGCGTGCCTGAGTGGCAATGACGGCATCACCGATCGCTCGCGCAGTGTCGCGGTGGCGGTCGGTGCACAGTTCGAACAACTGGGCCTGAACAACGCCGACATTTATAACAGCCCGTCGATGCGCACGGTGCAGACCGCCGGTTACATGTTCAACCATGCCGCCAGCGGTGACGATTGGTTGATCAACTGCCGTGGGCGCATGTTGCAGGATGCGCTGGCCCACAAGCTGCCCGGTCGCAATCTGGTCCTGGTGACCCACAGCGAATGCATGGCGCAAATCGAGAAAGACCTCAAAGTGCCGACCTCGGACGTGGGTTACGGCTCGTCATTGTTTGTTTCCGCTGCCAGCCCAGCGGCTCCCAAGATGCTCGGCTTCATTGAAGCCTCCGACTGGCGCACGGTGAATAGCCGATGAAATCCCGCTTCTACGCTTACAACTTTGGTATTCCGCTCGCCTGTGCGGCGCTGGTGTTCCTGATGTTCGACATGACCAAGATCGACATCGCCTTCAGCAACCTGCTGTTCGATCCGCTGACGCAGACCTTCCCACTCGACAAAATCCACTTTTTTGAAAAGCTCACCCACAAATGGGCGCGGATCATTCCCAACTGGACGGCAGAAATCGCCCTGATCGGCGCGCTGTTATCGCTGGTCTGGCCGTTGGTCAATCCGCAGAAACGTCCGCGACTCGGCACAATGCTTGAGCGCAGTAAAGTCGCGCCAGTGCTGCGATTTGCCGCTGATCATCGTAGGGATTTTCTGTTTGTGGTGGTCGCATTTGCGGTCTGCACCGGGGTGATTCATTTCCTTAAGTCCCACACCAGCGTTTACTGCCCGATCGAGACCACGCTGTACGGCGGGAAAATGGCCCACATTGAGTGGTACAGCAATTTTCAACTGTTCCACGAAGCCGGAAGTGGCCGGTGCTGGCCAGGTGGTCATGCGTCGGGTGGCTTCACCATGCTGGCGCTGTATTTCGTGGCGCGGCGCTATCAATGGCGCTTTTCCAGTGCCATCTTGTGGGGCTCGCTGTTGCTGGGGGTCGTTTATGGCACTACTCGCGTCCTGCAAGGCTGGCACTACATGTCCCACACGTTCTGGGCCGGAATCTTCGTGTGGCTGGCGTGTTTACTGACGGCGTTGGCCTTCTACGGACGCGCGCGGCTGGATGTGCCGGTGCTGGGCAAGCGCAAACAGAAAGCTTTCAGTGCGCAGCCTGAGGTTTCTCTCTGAACCCGTTCAAATGAAATGAAAACCCGCCATCACGGCGGGTTTTTTATGGGCCTGCGCAGGTCTCAATAGCCGACGAAGTAATACGCCTGTCGTCCGACCATCATGGTCTTGAGCACTTTCAGTGGGGCGGCGGGTTCGCTGTCGCCGGCCATCACCACGACATGGGATGGCGAGGCCGCGAGGAAATCTCGCAACTGCACTTCGGTATCCAGGCCTTTGAGCACTTGCTGGGTATAGAAGACCGTAGCGCCACCGACCCGCTCATTGGCCTGAAACAGCGCGACTTGATGCCCAGCGGTTTGCAGCGTCTGAATTTCAGCGCTCAACGGCAGGAACGAAAGCTTTTTATCGGCATGAGGCAGTGCCCACTGCGCGGCCGCGAGGTAACTGCCGATCACCAGCGTGAGCACACCGACTGCCAGTGTCTGACGCTGCCGGGCGATTCGGCCTACGAATCCATTACCGGATTCATACTGCTTCAAGCGCTCGAACAGCACGCCTGCATACTCCGCTGCGATCACCGCGGCGGCCGGTGTCATCGACATCAGGTACACCGTGCGTTTGCTCGACGCCAACGTCAGCATGATGAACTGCGCCACGATCCACAGGCTGAAAAGCAGCAGGTAACGATTGGCCTTCAGGTGTTTGCGGAAATGCCAGAGCCCCAGGTACACCAGAATATTCCACGGCAGGAAGGCTTCCGGCAGTTTGGCCAAGTAGTAATAGAACGGTTCATAGTGCCCAGCCTCGACGAACGAACCGCTGAAGCGCCCGACGCTGTTGGTCAGCAGCACCTCTTTGACGGCCTGCGCACCGCCGTGCTGGAAGAGGATGACGAGCCAGATCAGCAGCGGAATCAAACCGACCAGTGTCAGTAAACCCGGGCGTAACCAGTCGGCGATTTTCAGGCGCTTGTCCATCAGGTTGTCGGCCAGCAGATAGGCGAAAATCACCACGCCCGGCATGGCCAGCCCCAGCACACCCTTGCTCAACGTGGCGATGGCGATCCCGACGACAAACAGCAGCGAGTTGCCCAGAGTCGATGCCCGCTGCGCCTGATAAAAGGCCAGCAGCGCGGTGGTCACGCCGAGTGCGAGTAATGCATCCTCACCGACCCCGCGCACGTTGCTCCAGTAACTGGCCATGGTCGCGAGCAGAATGCCTGCGGTCCAGGCAATCATTTTCGGCCGCTCGAAACGCCGCAACATGCCGTACAGCAGCATCACGCTGAGCAACCCGGCAACTGCCGACGCCAGCCGCACGGCCCACGGTGAAACGCCGAACACACGCATGGCGCCCGCATCCAGCCACAGGCTCAGCGGTGGTTTTTCCAGAAACGGTTCGCCGAACAAGCGAGGTGTCACCCAGTCGTCGTCCAGATGCATCTCCATGGCGATGCCAGCCACGCGGGCCTCGGTGGAGCCTTGCAATTGATGGCCGCCCAATGCGAAGAAAAACAGCAGGACGGCAAGCAGAAACAGCGAAGTGACGGCACGTGACATGGGGTTCAGGCAACCGGAAGGGACGGGAGGCCTGAGCATACGTCGGCAATCCTGAACAAATTGTGAAGCTAGGCCAGTTGTCGTGACCAACGCTTCTCCGGCGTTTCGAACAGCGGATTGACCAGCGCCGTCAGCACATGATCCTGCCAGCGTCCGGCAATGTTCAGATACGCCTTGGCGTAACCCTCGCGCTCGAAGCCCAGGCGTTCAAGCAAGCGCTCACTGCGCTCGTTGCCGGGAATGTAGTTGGCCATGATCCTGTGCAGGTTCTGTGTGTCGAACATGTAACCGATACCCGTCTCTAGCGCTTCCTGCATCAAGCCCTGACCCTGTTGGGCCTCATCGATGTGATAACCCAGATAACACGCCTGAAAGGCACCACGAATGATGCCGCTGAAGTTGCACGCGCCGATCATCTGCTGGCCATCCGGCGTCAACAGCGCAAAATGCATGGCCAGCCCGGCCTCGAATGCGCTGGCCTGTATTTCAAGGCGCCGGCGAATCTGCTCGGTGGAAAAATATTCAGTGGTGCGGATCGGAGACCATGGCGCGAGGTGGCGCTGGTTGCGTCGGTAGAACTCGCTTTCCAGCTCGGCCTGCTCCGGTGAAAGTATCGCGAGCGTCAGGCGTTGGCAGGGCAGGGTCAACAGCGGCATCGGGCGCTCCGGCTTGTGGGATCTGCAGGCAGAGTCGCGCAATCACCGGGGTTACGGCAAGTCGTGGCGAAGACAGGACTTTGTTTCAGGCAAAAAAAAGCCCGCAGGAGCGCGGGCGAACCGTAGTTTCTTGAATGAGCGAGCGGACTGTACAAGGGTTGGCCGCGCAGCTGCAGTGAAGAAAAATTCATCTCGATGGGCGGCCCCAATGCAGTCCGATGCGCAACCGAGCGCCGGGGTTTCGCCCGTCAATGGCGGGTTTCAGGCCCGGTAGTGTTCTGTGGTTTCCGCGGATCAAGATTGTCCCGTGCCCGACAAATCAGGATCTCGGCCAGTGCGCTCAATTGCTTCATGGCCACCGCCACATGGCGTTTTGAGCCGTCGAACTCATCGGCAAAAGTTGCGCTGATGGCCGCGAGGGAATCGAGGATCTCGCTGGCGTGGGTGAGCAGGGTCAGGGTGTCGACATCGTCGCGCACCCTGATGAGTTGATTGAGCGGGATGCTACGGCGCCGTTTGTGCGCTTCGCTGTGTGCGCTGTTATTCGATTGCGGTTGGGTGCTGGACGTTGGCGCGTCGGACGGTGCCGGGCCAACCAGCGAAAGACGGGGGATTTTCTTCATGACGTAGCTCCGTGGAGTGAACATTCACTGCAATTGCGGCTGCCAAACCGTCCGCTGGATGGCAGTGGTCGTGGAGCGTAACGCCCTGAGGAACTGTGCACCAGTTCATCAAAGTCGACGCGTGTTGCAGGAATTTTCCTAGGACGTTCGATGTGGGAAGGCGGGCGTAGCGATAAAACCAAACGGCAGTCGCGGTGATCACGGATAGTCCTTTCAAGACGTGTGGTCCGGACGGGAACTCAATACTCCGCCACCTTATCTTCGCGCAGAACCCACCCGGCCTCGCCCGTCACCAACGTGTATTGAACCTGGCGCATCTTCCCCGTGCGGCCTGCGCCTGCATCAGTGCTGTCATACACCGGGAAGCGCTGCACCAAGGCGTTTTCCACCACCGCAAACGAATCCTCGCCCTGATAGCCCTCGGCGATTTTCGGATTGTCGCTGACCGGGCGCAGGTAGATTTCGCTCAGGGATTTCTTGTTGTTGGCTGAATAGGCAATCAGCTCGCCCGGCATGCCGCGTCCGGGAATGCGGGTGAAAACGTAGATTTCGGGCGAGCCGTCGTTGTTCAGGTCGGCAATCTCGGCGCGAACGATATCGCCCTTGAGCGGCCGGGTGATCGCGCTGTTGTCGATTTCCAGGCCTTTGGGCTCAATGCGCAAAACGGCTTGGCCATCGCCCTGTTCACGGCTGACGTGAAAGCGGATGCCCTGCAATTCCAATGTCTGCTCGAACGGTTTCGTCCCGTCCGCCGCATCAGCAGTGGCGAGCCTCAGAGACAACGCATAGTTGGCGACTTCGTTGCGCCGTGCCGCATTGCGCATGAGGTATACCTGAACGGTGTACTCGCCATCGGAAGGTAAGGTGCCGGAAAAGTGATTGCCCATGATCGAGCCGTTGAACAGTGCGTAATCCGCGCCCTTGGCAGTAATGTTGAAGTAAGCGGAGGTGTTGGATGGTTTGAAATCGACGGTGAGCATCTGGCCGGTCCTGGCGTTGAATCGGTACTCCGCCGTTTGGTCACCCTTGATCGACTGTTTGCGCTGGACACTGTCGGCGCTGGTTGTGAAAGCGATCGGTTCGACGCGCACAGCGCCAGCATCTGCTGCGTGGACAGGCAGGGAAATCAGTGCCGCCAGTGTGGCGGCGATCCAGATCTTCATCTTCAACTCCATTCATCTCGATGTTTGCAGCATAGAGGCTGCGTCGAGCCAGCGTCCTGGATTGCGCGGATTAAATGTTGCTGGATTTGAGCGTGTGCTTGAAGGGGCGGCCAGCGTTGGATGTTCGATCCATCAGGAAACCGTTCACATAATTCTCACCTGAGTTCTGCCATGATTATCACCGGCATTCCATCAGCCCGAGCGAGTGATTCCGTCATGAATGTGAGCGTGCTTTACGCGTTGGTTGCGGCAGCATTGTTTGGCGCCAGTACGCCACTCGCCAAGCTGTTGGGGGTGCAGATTTCACCGATTCTATTGGCCGGGTTGCTCTATCTGGGCAGCGGGCTGGGTCTGACCGTCCTGCGTTTTGCCCGCGATCGAGGCTGGCAGCGCTCCGGACTCGGCACCGACGAATGGCCGTGGCTGATCGGAGCCATCGGCTTCGGCGGTGTACTGGCGCCAGTGGCATTGATGTTCGGTTTGACCAGAACGTCCGGCGCGAGCGCGTCACTGATGCTCAATCTGGAATCAGTGCTCACGGCACTGCTGGCGTGGGTCGTGTTCAAGGAAAATGCCGATCGGCGAATCGTGATCGGCATGCTCGCCATCGTGGCCGGCGGTGTCGTGTTGTCATGGCCGCAGGAGGCCGTGTCGGCGCAGGACTGGACAGGGCCGCTCGCCGTCGCCTTCGCCTGCTTTTGCTGGGCCATCGACAACAACCTGACGCGTAAGGTGTCTGCCTCGGATGCACTGTTTATCGCGGGCAGCAAAGGTCTTGTGGCGGGAGTGGTCAACTGCGGCCTCGCCTTGTTAATCGGCAAACAACTGCCCGCAGCTGACTCGCTGGTGCCCATCCTGCTGGTCGGGTTTCTTGGCTACGGCGTCAGCTTGGTGATGTTCGTCCTCGCCCTGCGCGGGCTGGGCAGTGCGCGCACCGGCGCGTACTTTTCCACCGCGCCGTTTCTGGGCGCAGCGATCTCGATTCTGCTACTAGGCGAGTCGGTATCGCTGATGTTCCTGCTCGCAGCAGCGTTGATGGCCGTGGGGGTATGGATTCATCTGATGGAGAACCATACGCATGAGCATCAGCATGAACGGCTCGAGCATGATCATCGCCACACACACGACGAGCATCACCAGCATACGCACGGGTTTGAGTGGGATGGTAGGGAGCCGCACAGTCATTCGCATGTGCATGTGCCGATGCGGCATAGCCACGCGCATTTTCCGGATGTGCATCATCGGCATGAGCATTGAGGTGTGCGAGAAGGGATTGGTTTTTGGCGGTAGGGGCTGGATGGGACGGCCAGATGCGACAAAGCCCGCACTTGGCGGGCTTTGTCGTTGAGAATTGGTGGGCCGGAGTAATCTGAATTGGTGTTGTATCGAATTGAAATAGCTAAACAATATAAAATTACTTTTCTTGCTGGAATACCAAATGGAATACCGTTGAGCTGAAAACTCAACGCTTAGGTTTTTTAGAATTACAAGTGCCTATTTCACGAAGAAAAACTTGGTGAAGTAAATTTTTTTGCCTGTCGACCGTTGCAAAAGTCGATTTGGGGCTATTCCATCTCAGCAGACCGACACCTACGGTGGATGGATCGTCGCGATGCAGGCAGGTTGGTCGCTGAATGCCGATGATCCCGACTGCAGCTTCTATTTTCTGAAGCTGCACTTGGGCGCTTGACCTTCCCCGACTTTCTTCACCAACACCTGCAAAGGCGAGCGGCTGCAAAAGGCACAGGCACGTTTGAAATCATTAGTCCATTTTTGCCGCGAAGCCCCAGTGGGAGCGCCCAGGAGCTGATGAGCGAGTTCTCGACTGTATCGTTATAAGTTTGCGAGATATGAGACTATGCTATCCATTACTGGCACTGTGCCATTTTCTGTGAGGTGCAAGCAAGTATGGGACGGGTCCGTAGAGGCGACGGGGTTGGCTGGTCAAACTGGCTGCCTTAAACCTGCATTGGAACGCCAACCCGAATACCGGAGACAACAAGGCGATGGTGCACGAGGGCGTGACCTTGCTTGGTGCTGAAGAGCGTAAGCATATTATCGAGGCCTGCCTGGCGTGGAGGGCTCAGCCTGTGTGAGGCAATGCGGCGGCGTGCTGGCCTGTTGATGGGAGCTGGCTGGTGAGTAAAGGGCGCGTCTGGCTTTACCTACGATTCGTCAGTGGATATGTTGTCAGGCATCGTAAAATGGCAGATTGCGGTATACCAGGGATGGCCCTTCGAATGTGCTGCGCAACCGCCGCATACCTCCGTGCCACCCTCCGACCCCGTCTTAATTGCCACACCAGTTTGAATTGGGCTGGCCCGCACTATAGCAGGCGGTTGCGGAGTGCTGTGCATGAATGAGTTGAAGCAGGCCCTTCCGGACATCGTCTTAGAGCGGGATTGTGTGCGCTTTGATGGAATGGGTGCGGAGATTGAGCGCTACTACGCCATCGGCGAGCCAACCACCTTATGGCAACTGGATTATCGTAACCATACGGAAGAAAAGTCTATTGATACGGGCGTTCTGGATGCATTGAAAAAGGAGTTCGATCTGTATGTTTGAAGAACTCGATCTTCCGCTGTCGATCAATACTTCTTCCGAAGACCCCAGCGCGACCTTCTTTGACCCGGTTCTAAAGAGAGCAGTCACCTACGACGTAGGTGTGGGGTATTTTACCTCCGGCTGGATTGCGGATACCGCTCAGGGTATCTCGCAGTTCGCCCGGTCCCGGGGTAAAGGTCGATGGATTGTCGGCCACGAGTTGCAGGAGAAGGACTTAGACTGCATCGTGAATTCGAAAACGATGGCGGATAAGGAGTTTCAGGCCAAACGGATTTTTGAGGAAGAGGTGGATGAGCTGTTGTCGGTGCTCAAAGAGGACGCCCGTCTAGCGCTGGCTTGGCTGATCAGGGATGGCATTGTTGAGTTGAAAGTGGCAGTGCCCACCAATAAGCTGAGTGGGATTTACCATGCGAAAAATGGCATTTTTTCGGACGGGGCGGGCAACGATATCGCCTTCAGCGGTTCGTACAATTTGACTTCCAGAGCCTCGTCCAACTGGGAAACCATTGACATTTATCGGTCGTGGACCAGCGAGGAAGGTCGCCTGCGGTGCGAAAAGAAGAAGCACGAATTCGAGAGCACCTGGCAAGGTAGAGACCCCAATCTCCTGATCTTTACACCCACATCCACGACGCTGGATAAAATCAAAGCTTATGCCACTACGGGCTCTCGCCCTTACAGCTTGCCATCTGGCCGCCCGGCCGTCCCCCAAGCCATTCAGAATGACGAGGGGAAGATCCGGGGGTACCAGGAAAAAGCCATCAAAGCCTGGTTTGCTCAGAATGGGCAAGGGCTGTTCTGTATGGCCACCGGGGCCGGCAAAACCATCACCGCCCTGACCGCGGCCACTCGGCTACTGGACTACTTCCGCACTCAACAAGCCAAGCTCGTCATCGTTATCACCGTCCCCTACTTGCACTTAGGGGAGCAGTGGGCGGATGAAGCGGCGTTCTTTGGCTACGACGCGATTAAATGCTACGGGGGGAAAGACAAGTGGTTGGGTACGCTGCAGTCCGCCTACAATCAGCTGCTGTCCGGGGACCGTGACCATATCGTGGCCATTGCGGTCAATGACACTTTCAAGAACAGCCAGTTCCAGTCTTTCCTTAATGGTGTCCGGACCAACTTGTTGTTGGTGTCGGACGAGGTGCATAACATGGGCGCTGAGAACATTGCCCAGAAGCTGCCCCAACAGGCGCGATTCCGAATTGGATTGTCGGCCACACCCATTCGCCACAACGACCCCTTTGGCACCAAGGCCATCTTTGACTACTTCGGTGAGCCGGTAATTGAGTTTGACATCAAGGACGCCATCGACGCTGGTTTTCTGTGCAAATACAACTATTACCCGATCGTCTGTGAGTTGGATCCGGAGGAGCTGGACGAATACATCCGATTGAGCAAAAAGATTGCCCGGCTCATGGCCATGGGGGATAAAGACGATTTTTCCACCAGCGTAAAGCTCGAGCTCATCAAGCGCGCCAAACTCACCGGCAGCAGTGCGGACAAAAAACGCAAACTGAAACAACTGCTGAGCGACAGTCAGGACCGACAACACACCCTGATCTATTCCAGTGAGGCCATCAACGACGGCAAACGGGATATCGACCGGATTGTTCAGATTGTTGGGAGGGACTGCCAATGGCGCGTGGCCAAGTTCACGGCCGAAGAAAGCAAAGATCAACGCGCAGAGATTCTGGGCAGCTTTAGGGCCGGCGACATAGACGCCATTGTTGCCATTAAGTGCCTCGATGAGGGGGTCGACATCCCGCAAACGAAAACCGCTTACATCTTGGCTTCCTCGACCAACCCCCGTCAGTTCATTCAACGACGGGGACGGGTACTGCGTCAGTACGATGGTAAGGGCCATGCTTCCATCTATGACTTTATCGCGATTCCTCCCCTAGACAAGTTGGGGGAGGATGAAGAAACGTTCAATATCGAAAAGAGCATGGTTGAGCGTGAGCTTGATCGAATTAATGAGTTTGCCGAGATTTCCGAAAACTACGGACACACCCTTTCCACCTTACGCGACATCCGAAAAAAACTGAAACTGTTAGGTGCTTAATATGAAGAAGCCCAATGAGGTCATCGAAGCTGCTTCTCCGGAAGTCCTGTCGGTCATCAACCAGGTCTTGAAAATTCATCAAGAAGGCAAGCATTACAGAAATCTTCCAGGAGATATGGAGCGGGACTTCTGCGACCGCATCATCAAGGTGATCAAGGACGAAGTGAAGGTATGAAATTAAAAAAACTAACCATCAGGAATTTTCGGCAGTTCTATGGCGAGGTCTCCATCAGTTTTTCAACCGATGCCAAGGCCAGCGTCACGGTCATCCACGGAGAAAACGGTGCTGGCAAAACGTCCCTGTTGAACGCTTTTAAGTGGGTGCTCTACGGAACCACCGACTTTGATACCAACAACGAAAACCTCCTCAGTGAAAAGGCCATCGCCGAAGCGGTCCAGGACACCACGATCGTCATGTCGGTGACGTTGGAGTTTGAAGATGACGGCGCCACCTACACCGCACACCGGGAGCAAAAATTTGCGAAGGGCGAAGGCATGCATGCGGAGTCCTTGGCCCCCTCCCTACCGTTGCTCACTTGGATTAATTCCGCAGGCCTGTCCGGCCGTTCTTCGAACCCTGAAAGTCAGCTGAATCAAATCTTGCCGGAAGACATGCACGGCTATTTCTTCTTTAACGGGGAACGCATCGAAAAGTTAGCCTACAACAGTGCCTCCACTCAGGTACGAGAGGCCATTAAGTGCCTGATGGGCATGAATATTCTGGAACGTGCCGAAAAGCAGCTAAAAGGTCCGGTGATCCGGCATTTCAACAAAGAAGCCAAAGAGAGTTCTTCTGGCAATATGACAGTGCTGTTGGAAGAGCAATTGAGGTTGACGGATCAAATCCAGCAAAAAGAAGACGAGATCAAGGACTGGAAAAACACCCTGAGTGAAATTGATCTAGAGATCGAAGCCATCGATAAACGGTTGCAGTCGATCGAGGCGATCGCTGAAAAGCAAAAGCGGCGAAAGGTGCTTGAGGAGCAGCTCGAGCAAATCAAAATAGATAAAGCTGACGCCTCGGCTGCGCTCAACAAAAACGTTACAGAACGGGGCTTCTTGGCGTTTATTGAGTCGCAAATGACTGGGGTAAAACAGTATCTGGATGAAATTCGGATCCGTGGGGAAATTCCCAGCAAGATAAAAGCGACCTTTATCGATGATTTGATCGGTCTGGGTAAATGCATCTGCGGGCAGCCGCTGGAGCCGGGAAGTGATTGTGTGAAGACCCTGGAGTCGTACAAAACCACCCTCAAGGATAATGGCGTTGAAGAACAGTTCATGGTGCTGTTTGGTGTCATGTCCCATTTGCAGTCCGAACGTAAAGCATTGTTCGCCAACGTCAATGAGTCGATGACTAAATTGACCGAGCTGGCCGACCGGCGAAATAATTTTCTGGGTCAAATTGATGAGCTGGGCGAAAAGATTAAGGGTGTTGAGGATTCCGCCGATTTGGAGGAGCGGCGGGTGGGATTAAAGGCGGTTAGCCAAGAACTCAACGCCAACTGCGCTATCGGCGAGCACATGAAATCCGCTTGGGAAGACCAGCTCAAAGATAAGGACAAGGAAATTGAAAAAGAACTCGCCAATTCCAACCAGGCGGATTTAAGTCAGCGCAGAAAACAGCTGGCTAAGGAAGTGGCGGGGACTATTGGCGAATTACACGAAGCCATGGCCCACCAGGTTCGCTCAGATTTGTCGAAAAAAGTCGATGACACCTTCCGGAAAATCATGAGGAAAGATTATTGGGCGGAGATCGATGAGGACTTTACGCTCAAAATCTTTAAGAATATCGAAGGGCACGGTAAACAGCCGGTGTGGGAGAAGTCCACCGGTGAGAACCAGGTTACAAGCCTTTGTTTTATTAGCAGCATCGTTAACAGCGCCAAAGAGCGGGCCAGTAAATCGGGTGTGTTTCAAAAGGGCGGCATCTACCCTATCGTAATGGACTCGCCGTTTGGTGCGTTGGACCCTGAGTATCGCCAAAAAGTGGCGACCTTCATTCCGGCACTGGCCGATCAGGTCATCGTCATGGTGTCGAAATCTCAGTGGCGCGGCGAGGTGGAAAGCGAGTTGTCCAAACGCCTGGGTAAGCAATACACGCTCAAATACCATAAGCCTGACCAAGGCAGTGATGAGAAGTTCGAGTACACAAACTTGGAGGAAGGGTTCTATGGTTGATCGCGTCCGGAGACCAGCTAAACATACCGACACCTTAAGCTATCTGAAGGATCACGTGGGTGTCTTCGCCTCCTTTAAGGACATCATGGTGTTTGCCGCGGCCCTGGGTTTTTCCAGAAAGAAGTCGGTGGCGTTCGACAAGTCCAGCGAGCCCATCCCCTTGTCGGTGTTTCGGGGGGAGTACGACGAAGCCTTTATGAACGTGCTTGCCCTGTTCGAGCATCAGGATTCCGGTTACCTGGAGCCTCAGGGCGATAAATTTGACGCCAAAATCAAGCTCTTCGAAGAATACGCCTGCGGCGGTTTGGATATTATCAAAAGCACTATCATCGACCCGGGGCTGGATGCCCAAAGTGCCATCATCAGCCTGATTCTCGATGAGCAGGCCGAGCACACGATCATAGATGATATTACGGCGCTGGGCGCCTAAAGGTCCGGCATCGGTACGGAGGCAGGGACGCCTCCGGCTCCAAAACTGCAGAGTGCAGTGCGGCTTGCCGGTGACGTGGGAATGACGTAGGGAAAATTTTCAAAAGATTTGGCTGGACGAAGTGTAAATCAATGGTTGAACACGATAGTCAGAAAATCAGAATCATAAATGATATTCGGAAAGCACCCATTAGAATGCAGTTTTAGTGTTTTTCAATTGAGCTTAACGCCAATAGGCTCGTTAACGGTTGAGCCCACCGCTGAAGGTGGGCTCTTTTTATTTACTTCCTATCAGCAAGGCTACGTCTTTCAGGGAGCGTACATGTCCCATTTTATGCAAGCCTACCTCGATGAGAGAAGCGACATGCCTGACGGGATCCCACTCTAGAGCACTTTGATGCGTGAACTGCCTGAGTAGTGCTTCGTAGATATCCAAGTGCTCGCCAAATAGAGTTGGGGCGTTGAATTCCTGGCCATCCAGGTCTGACACACTTGCATTGCCAAGCCCATTCTCGTCAGCGAGTGCAAGCGCGATCGCAAATCTACTCAAAATATTGGGCGTCAGGCCTGTCTTCGATTTAAGGTACTTCAGCTTCGCAGTGGATGAGGCTGATATTTTAAATTTGTGCGGAAATACGTTCATGCGTTTTGTGCCCACCGCCAGAAATAGCCTTCCTCTGCTTGAGTGGACCGAGTTTCTGGGTTGTATACCAGATGATAAGAGTGCGAAATACTTCCCTGTAGGCCTTCATAGAAGGCGTAATCAATTTCGGTATCCGTCGAGAGAATGATGACTTGGTGACTTGTCTTAGGGAAATAATTTACCACGAGCTTTTTCCGATGAACCGAGTCCAGTCGACCTAGCGGTGTGTCGATCACAACTGGCAGGCTTCGCCCTGAAGTGCGGGCCAGCGCTTCCAAGATAGAGATCGCAAAGATTTGCTTCTCGCCGGCTGACAGTTCTTCTTTACGAAGTATTACGCCTTCATCGTCGATCAGTACGACCTCGAAGGTGTTTGGATCGATCTGAATGCTGAGATTCCTATCTTCTTTGCGAGCCAGGCCATTGAATGAGGTGTAAAACTGCGACTCGAGCTCTTTGAGTTTTTCAATTCGAGCGCGAGTAGAGAACTCTTTCAATACATCTTTGGCATTCTGTGCAAGACCGGTCAGGCGCTCATCTTCCTGGGACTCCGCTATTTCGGTGTAGAGATCGTCTAACTGGCGTGCAGCCACCGACAGACGTGCGAGGAGGGCCTTTGCTTCTTCAGCCATTACCGATTTCTGCTCCTCAAGAGCGGAAAGCCGTCCTTGTAGCTGCCCTTGTTCGTTAAATAGTGGGATCAGTACTTTTTCGTCGGGCGCTCTAGCGATATTTTCCCGGGCGGATTCGATCTGGCTATCGGTTTCCTGAAGCGTCATCACTAAGTCAGCAGCACGCTGTTGGAGCGAGCCAACATCGTTCTGTAGGCGATGAGTGATGCTGAATCGTTGAGTATCCGAGAGCTCATGTACTGGAGCTTCTTGTTCAGCGCTGTTCGCGACCTCTGATCCGAATGTCCTCAGAAAAATATCTTGAAGGGCAGGGAGTTGATCCTTTGTCATAGCGAAGGCAGATTCGACTTCTGCTAGAAAATTGCTCTGCTGACGTTGCAAGTATTCGGAGAGTACCTGTGCTTTTTCTGCGCGTTGCTCAGCGTCAATTTGCGCTAGCAGTTTCTCGTTGAGACTTTGAGTTATAGCGAAAGGTAGCAGGCCGCTGAGCATGTCATGCAGGGTGTGCTCTATGGCTTTTTTGTCGCTAACCAATGCATCGAGGTTGACCGTTTCCTCTTGCCTGGAGGCGCTCCAGGCGCCACCGCGTGCATTGATGCTCGCTTCGATGTTGCCAAGGTTCTTGTTGGCCTCGACAGTATTCACGCGCATGAGGAGAAGCTTTTCGCGTACTTCTGCCAGCTGCTCGTTCAGATCGTTATATGTCCGTTCTGCTTCAGCAATTTTTTGCTTGCGATCTTCAGAAGCCTTTTTGATCGAGCGCCCTCTAATGATAACGGAGAGGTCGGAGTGCAATCTATCGATGAGATCCAAGCCCAAAAGCTTGTTGATCGATTCACGCAAAGCATCTCCGGATGTTTCTTCGGCAAGGCTCGCGATTTTTTCGCCGTCGAAGAAAAACAGCTCAGAGACGCCGATCGGGATCAGCTCGTTGAGAAATGCTTGTGCCTGATCATAGGAAAGCTCGGTCAGAGGGTGCCCGTCCCTTGAAATGATCAGGCCTTCTTTTACCTTTCCAGCATGGTCAACAAACCAATCGCGCGTCAGTTGATAGCTCGAAATAACACCATATTGTGCATAGCGAAAAGTCAGCTCGACAGCCGATCGCGTAGGCTTGGCGATGCTGTTGTGAGCTCTGTGTATGCATTCACGAAGATACTGATGGTACTCGGCAACCGTTGCACCGGAGCCCAGTACGCCTTTACCGTACAAGGCAAGCTTCAGCGCGCTCAGAATGGTCGTTTTGCCGCCGCCGTTTAGGCCGCCAAACAAAACAATAGGCGCGTTTTTGCCTCTTTTGATCTTCGGAACCAGGTCAAAATTGTGGGCTCCGCTAAACACGCGGAAATCTAGTACTGAAAGAGAGTCAATAATCATTGCAGCAAGCCATCTATGTCGGCTTTCAGAGATTCGAAAGCAGTCTTGTACGTATCGGTAACTTTAGGTACGGCGCGTCGTTCCATCGCCTCGTCCAATCCACCCCAGTCTTGCTCCAGGACTTTCTGCAGCTCGTCCAGAATGCCTTTTCGGCGTGAAAGCCCTGAGAATGACAACTCTGTATCGATGAGTTTCATGATCAGCACTGCTGGAACGCCGCGCTCAGCCTCGAGAGCGTTGAGAATGGCCGCATCAGGTTCAGTAAACGCGCCGGCATCATTTTTGATCCACTCGACTGTATCTTCGGGGTAAACCTCTCCGTAGATTTTAGGAAGCGAATCAATCCAGTCCGGTTCGTTTGGATCCTTGAGCCACTGTTGGCGAATCACTTGCAGCTCGTCACGGCCGATCAGCTCAATCTCGCGATCAGTCTCACGAATACCCTTCTCAATTTCCAAAAGTAGCTTCAGCCACTCTCGACGATATTTCATCCAGTACGGGCCAGGCACGTGCTTGGCGGCGGTATTGGAGTCGTCATCGATAGCCCCTCTTGCGAAGGTCACTTTCCCGGTACGACGTTTGTAGTTACGGAATTCAGTCTTATTTTCGGGCAGCGAGCTGGCGTGCAGTTGGTTGCGGAACTGGAGCAGCGGTAGCATCCAGTCCTCTCCGCTGTTTACGAGTCCTTCGATCGCTTTGTCGTGTGTCACTACAGTGCAGGTCCAGCATCCGAAACGCGAGTTTCCGCATGATGGTGTATTGGTATCGATGACGAGCGGGCACTCTCCAGCATTGGAGTCTTTGTAGAGCTCAAACAGTACTCGGTTGGAGCCACCCCAAGGCCTTGCAGCGCTCATGAGGTATTCCCACACATCATCAGCGTGCCAAAGCTCAATGGGCATATAGGTATACGCATTGTGCAATGTCGTGTGTCGACCTAGTGCAGAACCATCGATTTTGTGGCGTGTGATTACCTGGGCACGCGTGGAGCTTTCTTCTCGCCTGGAGCCAAGCACAACCACGACTTCACCGAAGCGAGCTACCTTGTCCTTGATAAACTCGCTCACAGGGTCAATTTTCATCCGCTCAGTACACCAACGGAATGCTTTGGTTGGGGCAGGGTAGCCTTTGCCCAGCAGGTTGGCCCAAAACGTCTCGCCGACTTCAGGAGTGACAGAGTGTGCTGTCATGGGTAGTTGATCCTGAATCGCCTGGGCGTTCACCGAATCAAGCACCTGGCGGATCATGTCGACGACTACAGGGGTTTCCACTCGAGTGTCGGAGGAGACCACGTACACGTGCTTATGGCGTTCCTCAGGCGGCAACATCTTCAAGGCGTAGTATGTGAGCGAGAGAATCACGGTGGAGTCTTTACCACCGCTGAACCCTACCACCCAAGGGCGATTATCTGCCTTGTAAATGCTCTGAAGCTCGCGGACAGCGTCCGCTAATGGTCTACCAGCAATGATCGCTTCCTGAACGAAGTCATCGTGTGATGGATAGAGAAATTGATCATTACTCATTTTTGAGGAAACCTGTTTTCTAACTCGCGTTCAACCGTGGACAGCGGGACACCAAGTTTCTTCTTGATGAGACTGGCGGTGAGTGCAACGTTCGTTGTGGCTTTGGAGATCCGGCCGTGAACCATGGCCCGGCCGTCCCATTCAGGATTGGCTCTGGACCAGTCGATGCTGCGCAGTTGGCTGATGGTTTTTTTCCACTCGGATTCTTTGCGGATAATCAGCTCAGCACCGACGAGTCCCATCGCTTGCAGCATCACGCCGTGGGCGTGGATGTAGTTGTCACGTAGCTCAGACGTCGACAGCTCTTTGTTTTTGGCCCTTATCCAATCGGGCATCTGTAGAGATACCTCTTCCCAGAAAGATTTTGCGAGCTCTCTCTCGTTTTGCGCGATGAGATCACCTTTCCCTTTTTTCAAGAGGACACGGGACGCATTTTTGATGGCGCTGAGAGTAAAGAGCTTGGAACTGCGAGGGGAGAGACTGGACTTCTCCAGCTCAGTCATCCTGGAAAAGACGTCTACATTTTTTGCCAGATACCTGGCCAGATCAGAAATCTGATCGCGGTGGTCGTAAAGGGTGCTGATTGAGTTGCTCGGCCGTACGGCATGCTTGTTGAGGTCGGCGAACATTTGCTGGCTGCGATTGAGCCCTTCATCAATAAAGAAAAGGACTGGGATGTTGTCGTGGCCAAGCTCTGGATTCTCACGAATTGCTTGCTCGATGGCTGCGCGCCGATGCTGGCCGTCGTTGATCAGGATCGGAGCTTCCATGGGAATTGTGAGCGTTCCAATGCTTTGCCCCAAGCCTGTGTCGGAAGCAGGGGTGAACTGGACAACGCCGTCAACAGATGCAGTGATCGCGGATAGGGTGTAATCGTCGCGATTGTCAATCAGGTACGCTGATATCTCTGGGACCCTAGCAAGGTTCAATGTGCGCTGGGCGCGTAGGTCGGGTGGCACATTTTCTTCATTAAACATGAATATTTTTGGCACAAGGCGCATCGGGCACATCGCGATATAGCATGGCCGCCCGGCCTGTATGCCCCTAACGCATGGGAATGAGTGGACGAAAATATTCATGGCTCAGGACGTGTTTTTTCTATGAGTATGTTATTTTACATATTTTTAACATACACACAAGGTGGGTCGACAGAATGGTTAGGTCCGGCTGTCGGCTTGTGGGGCGCGGTTAGTAAATCGCCCGGCTTCTATAAGCCAACAGTCAACGTTCCGTAGCTGGCGGTATCCCATCGCCCAAGGGCAGGGTGGAGCTGCTGCAGCACCGTGTAGCTTGTAGTCCCAGGCATAGTAGCTAAATCGGTATGGTTAATTCAGAGCGCCGTGCCAGGGGGTAAAGTTCACCATTCTGATACTCCGCCTGAAGATTGACGGCGATCGTACCAGTGTCATGGTGCTGAGCCCTGTAGGCAATGGAGACGCTACTGACATCAGCCTTGCCGCCTGGTCTCACGGTGCCGTACCACTGAGGAGGAGGACCGGTGCAGCATAAAGCTCATGCCACCAGTTCCATTCCGCGATCGAGCATGCCCTCAGGCTATGCATCGTGGAGGCTTTCGCTGGACGGTGTTGCTACAGATAGTTGGCATAGCTACGAATCCGTTCGAGGTCGCGTTGGTCGAATGACAGATGGGAAAGCGCAATGTATTGCCATCCCCTCTCGAGTTAGCTTTTCGGGCGGCCGGCAGTGAGCTGAGTTTCTACGTCAGATCGTGCAGGCGTTACCGTACAAGATCCACACCATCCGGACTGATAACGGCGTAGCATTCACCGAGCAGCCCTGGTATCGCAACGGCGCGACCAACAGGTTCGGTGAGTGCATTTTTTGATCGCGTCTCCCATGAGCAAGCCATCAAACATCGACTGATCCATGTGTACCACCCGTGTACCAATGGCCACGTTGAGCATATGCACCGGACGGTCAAAGACGCCACAATCAAGGTCTTCCAGTATCCTGACTTCGCTGCACTGAAGGCGGATGTGCTGGCCTTCGTTACGGCTTACAAAGTCAACAGATATCTCAAGGTCTTGCGATCCATTCAAGGGGATCGGTGAGGCTTGGACGAATAGTCCAGAGTGATTCACTATTAATACACAGCATCTCATTCCGGGGCCGTATACCTAATTAGCCAGAGTTAAAATCATTTTTTGAAGCTCAGCGCTATGAACTAATTTTCCGTTGTGATGACCTGATGGGAATGAGTCAAATTTATCTTCAAGTTGGTATTTAAGGTTTTCTCCAACTATTCCATAACGGAGTGGTTCGCCAGTAGTCTTCTCTAGAACGTTGATGCTTAGGGTATGGCTGAAATTGTTTATTTCGAAAATAAACTGATTTATAAGTATTGGGTTAAGCTCCATCCATAGCGTTATGGCGATCTGTTTCAACAACCCTAGATTGATGAACTCACCCAGGTCTTTGCACTCTTTTGCTAAGTCTATGAAGAATTCATGTGAGTCAGAAGATATTCTGTTGGTGATCGCATGAAAATCATCATGGTCGCCTCGGAAATTTATAAGCTCTGCTAGTCTGCGTGCATGTGGTTTAATAGACTTAATTACTTCTTTCTCGGGTGGAAGTTTCTCTGCAGAAGGTAGGAATATTTTGGGGATGTTTGGGTGGAAGTCGTCTGCTTGTACAATCTGATCGGCGTCATACACGGCGATGTAATTCAGTCCAGATATTCCCTTGTAGTGCTTGGATAACATCTGGATATTAGACTCGCCTTCAAGTACATGGATGTGGCTTTTAAGATAGACGCCTGGCGCCCTGTCTTTTAAAATTGCCTCAAGAACTAGCTTGGCGAATGCATCTTCGACTAACAATACTGACTTTTTTTCCGGCGTCAAGCCTAAGGCTGTCAGTGCTTTGAGATGGTCTGTGGCAATCTTTCGCTTGGCTCCGAGGTACATAACATTTATTGATGATACTCCTTGCTCCTTTAGTATGTGTTCGGAGTGAGTAGACATTAATATATTAATTTTTTTATCGTTTGCTATAGTTGCAATGAATTCCATTAATCTAAATTGACTGACTGGGCAGATAAAGGATTCAGGCTCCTCCATTATCAGTATGCTATCTTTTTCAAGGCTCATAAATCGCCAAGCTGTTACGAGTATTTTATGCTCTCCTTGACCCATGTCTTCTGTGCGGTATGTGTTTGAGTCGCTGCAAACCTCAAAATATGGAAACGTTGTGTCTTCAATTATGTGGCTTACTTCGCTCACGGTGATGCGCTGATAGGCCTTGCCTGTTATCCGTCCAATCCAAAGCAGGCTTTCTTCGTCCAGTTCATATTTTGCTGACCCATTCATCCAGCCATTTTTGTCTACATCGCGCTTGTACTCTTCGATAATTTTTAATGCAAAAGTAGATGGGTCGAAGTAGAACGTGTTTGGGATCTTGGTTTCGTCATTAGGGCTAATGTCAATCTCGTTTCCGCGTCGCATTAATTTAATTCTCAACTTGCTAGCGTCGCTGTCGCGAAATACTCCGAGCCCTAAATCTTCCTTTGTCAGCGTTTTGTAAATTAACTTCAGTAGGGATGTTTTCCCTACGCCATTTCTTCCGCAAATAGATGTCAGTGCTGATGTAAAATTTAGGGTGATATCCTCAATCTCATCAATGCCGCATATTGTGATTTGCTTTATATATAGGGTGAATTTTTTGAATTGATCGAGGTGTCTGCGGCAATCCTTTAATGCAGCTTGCTTCATAATGCGTACTCCCAAATTGAGTCATCAGCAAATTCTTCGAGAACTGCAGCGGTGGGTTTCTCGTCATCACTTAGGAGGATGATTAATTTGCGCACTGCCTTCGCCTTCTCTGGCTCAAGTTTTCGTATCGAGGCAGGGTAGTAGAGGTAAAAGAATAGAGATATAATTATGTCCCGAATTATGAGTGAGCTAGTAGTTGTAACTCGTGAAGTAGAACGTACGCCGAATATGGAAAACAGCTCGCCTAAAGTCTCGTCGGTTAATTTCAAACCTCTGCTTGGAGGCTTGCTAAACCGACGGAAGTAAGCCCGGTCGGTTTCGAATTTTACAAAAATTTCTGAAAATTCTCTTTCTGAAAAAATGCTTGCGGTCAATTTTTGACTTGCTATAAAGTAAAGCCAGGTGTTAATTGAGGCTTTTGTAACGTGGATGTCGATTTGGGAGCGATCCAGGTCATTTTTTGCAACTCCCAAAATTTTAATGGCTTCATTTATTGCGTTGATAATATTCGCTGAGAAGGGCTTGTCATCTCGAGCTCTGTCGTTGAGCTGTTTTTCGGTGTATGAAGCTATCAGTGAGCCGCACTCCAACATATAGCATAATTTAATGAAGAGGTCGTGATAAGCCATGCGTTGGTTGCTGAACCCCAAGAATCTGCGATCCAGGCCGTTTTTGTCGAGCTCTTCCACAAGTTTTTTGATTTGAGTTCGAAGTTTGCCAACGTACGCATTACGTTTTTCGGCTGAGGTGAGCTTCAGTGACTCGTTTAGTCTATTGAATAGCTCACCAGGTTCTCCCTGGTTGTACTCAAGGATCTCGAAGACTCGTACTGCATAACGATCAAGTCTATTTTTAACTTTGCTTGGAAGCTGGGAGTAACTCAGACCGTTTAGTTCCTGCAGGTCGTCGTCTAACGGTTCAATATGGCCGTCGATTCTAAATTTGTTGTCAATGAAGTCCCTGATGGCGCTCAAGCGTTGCTGTCCATCCAATACTTCTTGAATCATTGTGTCTTCATTTAGAATTACGTGCACTGGCGGTACTTGCCAGTCGCGAAGTATGGTGTCAATAAGAAGTTTTTTTTTCGGTGTTTTCCAGACTTCGGCCCTTTGGAAGTCGGGTTGCAGGTCCAAGCTTCCATCTTTAATTCTTGAGTATATAGTGGCTAGATCTGGGTCGGTCGCCTTTATTTTCACTTCTCTATTCCTATATGGTGATTAGGGTTTTTATTTTGGTAGTATAACTGTTAATCGTCGCTGAAAAAGTTTCGGTCGATTTCATAAACTGGGTAAGTAAATATTCTGTCAATACCCATTTCGTGCTGTACTAAATAGTCGCAAAGTAAAGATCCATTAATAAGAGTGATGTTCATTCCTTGAGCTTGTGAGGCATGCTTGGTTGCTTGAGTGGTAAAGTTTGAAGAGGTAAAGAAAACTCCTTTCCTGGCACCTTTTACAGACATTGCGCCAATGAAATCTCTAATTTCGCTTGGAGTGACTGAGTTTAGTTTGTAGCGTTTTGCTTGGATATAAATTTTTTCTAATCCAAGCTTGTCTTCATAGATAACCCCATCGATGCCCTCATCCCCCCTGCCTCCTGTTACCTGAGCAGCCAATGAACTATCCCAGCCATATCCCATTTTTAGCAATAAGTCCACAACTATTCGTTCGAAAAATGAGGGGTCTGAAGATTTAATGCAGTCAAGTAGCTGGTTTTTTATGCTTGAAATATGCTCTTTGTGACTTGAAAATAATACTTCCTCGGATGTTAAGTCTTTGCTGGTGTTGATTTTGGTTATTTGTTCTGGTCCAGGCATAACTCCATTCCATAGCGTATAGCGCACCATGGAGTCGCCGGAGGTCTGTTTTGCTATGGAAAATAGCTTGCGCGGGCTAGCACTCGGAAAATCTAGATCGATACAATGTTTCCTTATTTTGTTCCTGACAAGAGAAATAGGATCTTTTGCGCCAAAAATATAAAGTTGGTTTGCGATGATTTGCTCATAGATTTCTCGATGTGTGAGAGGTCGATCAACTAATTCGAGAGTTTTCTTTATTGCTCCAACGATTGTCACAACTTGACTCCGATGCAGGTATTCACACTGCTAGGATAGCGTCGGTCCAGGTCAAGGTAAAGATAGTAGGTATGTTTTTATTGTGCCCTGTTTTTCTGCTTGGATCCTCGTCTGTCAAGTCCCACAAAGGTTTGGTATGCCACTCTGGTCGATATCTAGATTTTGCAAATATTACTGATGGTTGTTGGGAATTGTTACTCACCATTTAATTGTTTTATTGGGAGTGTTAGAAGAAATTGTCAGGAAGGAGCATGCTTGTAATTTTGCTAGCTTTGCATAGCAGATAGCCATTCAGTCCTCAATCGCGAGAAATGGGTTGTCTGACGGCATCTGATCTAAAAGCGACATAGGATCTGCAATCAAGTATCCCCTCAAAGTAGCTTTCTTTCTGGGAC
The DNA here is from genome assembly GCF_000282235.1 of Pseudomonas sp. GM24. Lineage (NCBI taxonomy): Bacteria > Pseudomonadati > Pseudomonadota > Gammaproteobacteria > Pseudomonadales > Pseudomonadaceae > Pseudomonas > Pseudomonas sp. GM24. The sequence continues at coordinate 27,917 of NZ_AKJR01000016.1, forward strand.
CTTGCACTTTACAAGACCAGATATTCAGTCCGTCACCACGCTTCCTGTGGACTTTGAGTTTTCGAATTGTTTTTGCAGTGATCGCCAATCTTCAGTGCCTTGATTGACAGCGTTGGATATGCTCGGGAACTCTTGGGCATAACGTTGGAAAATACCCGGGCTCACGAGAAACACCGTACCACTCACCGTGTGGATTTTGGCCTCGCTGTCATTGATGGTCAGCTTGTGATTCTGAACGCCTTCTTTGACCCAATTTAGAAAGGCCAGCCCAGGGGCTTGCTTGGCAGCCTCTTGGATGCGAGTCCAAAAAATTGAAATAATGGCGCGATTAACAGCCTCCGAGCCTTGGTTCTGCAGCGGCTGCTTTTGGCCCAGGGTGTGTAAAAACGCCTTCGTGAACCCTTGCTATGATTTCTGAGGATTTCATAGCAAGGATCGCCCATGAAGCGCTTTATCCAAGGTGAACATCGAGGCCAAGGCACCTTACTTCCCGAGAGTCTCGACGACTACGTCAGCGATACCAACCCGGTGCGCGTAGTTGACGTCTTCGTCGATGAACTTGACCTGGTCAAACTGGGTTTTGACGGTGCCATTCCAGCCGACACTGGCCGGCCTGCTTACCATCCGTCGGTCTTGTTGAAAATCTACATATACGGTTATCTCAACCGCATCCAGTCGAGCCGGCGCCTGGAGCGAGAAGCCCAACGCAACGTCGAACTGATGTGGTTGACCGGGCGCTTGATGCCGGACTTCAAGACCATCGCCAACTTCCGAAAAGACAACAGAAAAGCCATCCGAGGCGTCTGCCGACAGTTCGTCGTGTTGTGTCAGCAGTTGGGACTGTTCGGAGAACATCTGGTCGCCATCGATGGCAGCAAATTTAAAGCCGTCAACAACCGCGACCGCAATTTCACCAGCGCCAAACTGAAGCGGCGAATGGAAGAAATTGAATCGAACATCAACCGTTACCTGACGGCACTCGATGCTGGTGATCGACAAGAACCAACAGCTACCGAGCCCAGCGCCGTGCGGCTGGAAGAGAAAATCGCCAAGCTCAAAATTCAAATGAAAGAGCTTCAGGCGATCGAAATTCAGCTCAATGAATCACCGGATAAACAGGTCTCACTGACCGATCCAGACAGCCGATCCATGATGACGCGCGGCACGGGAATTGTTGGCTATAACGTGCAGACAGCGGTCGATACGCAGCATCATTTGATCGTTGCGCATGAGGTGACCAACGTAGGTTCCGACCGCGATCAACTCAGCTCGATGGCTAAACAAGCCCGCGAGGCGATGGCGTCAGATGCGTTGTCGGTAGTGGCTGACCGAGGTTACTTCAAAAGCGAACAAATCCTCGCTTGTCACGATGCCGGTATCACTGCCTATGTGCCCAAACCGATGACCTCTGGAGCCAAGGCTGACGGGCGTTTCAATAACGACGCCTTCATCTATGACGCGGCAAAAAACCAATACATTTGCCCCGCTGGCGAGGCGCTGATCTGGCACTACTCATACGTTGAAAAAGGCCTGAAATTGCATCGTTACTGGAGTTCGAAATGCCAGGGCTGCGCGTTGAAGTCGCAATGCACCCCGAGCACGGAACGACGGGTTCGACGCTGGGAGCATGAAGCTGTATTGGAGGAAATGCAGCTTCGGCTGAGCAAAGCACCGGAGATGATGCGCGTCCGAAAACGGACGGTTGAGCATCCCTTCGGGACGCTCAAACAATGGATGGGGCGACACACTTCCTGACGCGAAAGCTGGCCGGAGTGAGTGCGGAGATGAGCTTGAATGTACTTGCCTACACCTTGAAACGGGTCATGAAAATCATCGGTGCCAACGGTTTGATGAAGCGCTGACGGCCTGAAAAGGCTGATTTTGGCCCATTCCAGAGGCTGTAAAAACAGCGTTGGCGTGTTCCAGGCTACGACTGATATGGCCCGTGATATGACCGTGCGATCGCTCAGTCAACGAACGTCAATCCTCCACGACGATGAAGTCCATGAGCGTTTTTACACACTCTGGGCCGGTTTCTGCTCGTCGCGACTCAGCGCTGCAGAGGAGGGCTGGCGTTCAATTATGCCTTGAAACGTGGAACGTTAGTTTTGAAGCCTGCGAACAGCTACTGTGATTGAGGTTAAGGCCTCACACCATAAGAGTCGGTTGCGCGTTAGCTGGCTTCCCATAGTCTCTAGATTCCGACGAGCGTCAGTTCTGTCATGAGCTTTCGTTCGAATGCGGCGCTTATTTACACTCATGCTTGTGTTGTCGCCGCTTCACATTTACGCTTTGTTCCGTTGCGGTCAATCCCGCGACCGGGCGTCAGAACCTGAATCAAAACCAAGGCGCGGTTTCTTCCATTCCGCACAGCCAGTGCTTTGTGCGCTAGCTGCTGCTTTTCTATGGCGGACCGTGCGGGGCAGGCTTCGGCCTGGCCGGTTCCTTGGTTTCCGGTTTCTGACCCCCGTACGGTTTGCCACCCTATGCCGCGTCAGAACGGTGGATGGCAATCCTTAATCAAACCAAGGAGATAAGGAAAATGGCATGCCCACCTTTTAAGCTCGTGCGCCGCCCTGGCCCAATGGTTCAAGCTGCAAACTATCTCGGAGGATTCCGCGATGTTTGATCTTTCGCTTCTCATCGGTCTCCCCAAACCCAACAGCATCGATACTTCATCGCTTACCCCTGAAGATTCAGCGATTAAACTGCGGCAGGCTGCCACTCTACGGCTTAACGGAGCCCAGAGTATTCTGCTTCATTTTCCGAAAGACGTTGAGCTGGCAGTAGAGCTGTTGGATGACGCCGCCGTGTTGTACGACAAGGCATTCCGAAATTTAACTGGTATCCCAGCTCAAAGCGTTCATCAGCAGATCCATGAGTATGTCTCTGTCCCATCCGCTGAAGGCTCTCCTGCGATCCAAACCCCGTGGGGCGACGAGTTCGCTCCGATAATTAAGGACGGTGTTCGTTGCGCAGAGACTTGGCTTGAAGGCTCATCATTACCGTTATGGTGGGCGCTGTCTCAGAATCGAAAACGTCATCGTCCAGGTGATCCACAAGAGGCATTTGAAGCAGGTTTTCTGCTGCGGTTGCAGCAGACATTGATCATGCGACGTAAGGCAGTCACCTCCCAACCAACCCGCTTTGATGCCTGAGTCTGTAATTGACGTTTAAGGTTTGCTTTTCCCGCCAGACCCTCCGATCAAGCGATCTTTGATCGCGCCGATCGGAGGGTTCATTCGGTTTTTCTCGCAGCGACCTCGCTCCACACTCCCGTTTTCAGATTTGATTAGCACCACGTTTGCTTTCGCCCGTCAGTAATTCCCCGCGATTTCCATCAAGCGCAGCGCCATTCAATGTGCGCGAATCTTTTCGTTGGGCATGGATGTAGGTGTGGCGACAGCGGCGACGCCGGCGACAACCCACGTAGAGCGTGGCCTGGAGCATGGCGACAAAAGTGGCGACAGTCGCCACTTTCTGAGCACTTCGACTGTGACGCTTGACCCCCTTTTCGAGAGGGTATAAAAATTGGCGCACGGATCGCTGTCGTTGACAGCACCAGCCCAGGTAGCCAGAACCTTTAAGGCTACGCCACTTGTGTGGTGGTTCTTCCGAAGTGCGATTAGCGTCCGGCGGCTCGCACGGTCACTCCCCAAGAGTGATGGATGCCTACTCGACTGATCTGCCCACTGCGGCAGACGATGGACCTTCCTCGCTGCACTGCAGCAACCTCACCTCTCGGCACACTTCGCTGCGCCAGACTGCGCCCGTCTCTTTCTCCTGGAAAGAGACGGGCGCTCGTACCATTGCTGCAAGCCACGTCGCAAAAGGGATTGCCGCATCTCTCCTCGTGACAATCGGCCTGACAAATCCGATTCGTCGCAATCCGTAACGACACAGGCGTCGGTGCCGCAGCCTATGGAAAGGCTGCACCTGACTGACAGTCAGGCATGCCCCAGGTGTCGATGTTGTTGCCTTCTCCCGCTCAGGATCTCCAGGTGTCGAACTCGTCAGTCGGCACAGCCTCCACCCGCCCGCATCTTCGGATGCGTCTAAGGAGGTCAGATTCATGGGGTCATGCCCTTGCTCCCGGTCGTAAGGAGCCGTTCGTTCCACGTCAGTGAACACCTCACAGGCTGCAGGGGCCTTGATCCCTGATAACACTCAACATCCGCGGCGGTACTACGTGAGGGCAACCAGCAATGGACGAGGAGAGGGCCCATGCAGCAGTTAGATCCGAAGCTTGAACTACCGCAACCACCTCGACCGCTGATTGAGTCGAATCCCGTGGCCCAGCCTTATCCGGTGCAGGCACTGGGTGGGATTCTTGGGCCTGCGGTAGAGCGAATGGCCGAGGTCATCGGCGTGCCCCAGGCACTGGCCGCGCAATCAGTGTTGGCTGCCTCGGCGCTGGCCACTCAAGGTCATGCGGGCTTACAGCTCGACGGGAGAAATTATCCCCTGTCGCTGTACCTGATCACGGTGGCCGCGTCAGGTGATCGCAAAACAGCGGCGGATCGATGTGCATTGCTGCCTGCCCGGCAGTGGGAGCGTGAACAGTGGCAGCGTTACCGCGAACAGCTTGCACGGCACAGTGTTGCACAGCGGGAAGCGCAGCGTATCAAGCCAGCCGATTCTGAGTCCGCGAACGGGGTGCCACGCGAAGCGGAGCCCTCAGCCCCTAGGCTGATCACCACGGACCCGACTATCGAGGCGCTGATCAAGGGGCTCTGTCATGACTTACCCAGCATGGGGCTGTTTTGCGATGAGGGAGGGCAATTCCTCGGTAGTAGCACCATGAGTCGGGATAACCGTTTGAAAGCGGTCACGACTTTGTCGTCACTCTGGGATGGCAGTCCGATTGATCGTGCTCGCTCTATGGCCGGCGAAAGCCTGCGAGCCTACGACCGACGCCTGAGCCTGCACCTGATGCTGCAACCGTATTTGGCCATGCAGTTACTCAGTGACCCGTTGCTGCAGGGGCAAGGGATCCTTGGTCGCTGCCTGATGACCTGGCCCGCCAGCCTGGCCGGACAGCGCAGCTACCAGGCTGTCGACTTGTCCAAAGATGCCGCTCTAAAGCGCTATCACCATCGCCTCTCTGCCCTGTTTCATCAGCCTTGGTCACTGTCTCCTGATGGTGCTCTGCAGCTATCACCGCTAACCCTCAATCCGTTAGCCCGCCGTCGCTGGATTGATTTGCATGATGCCATCGAAGCTCAGTTGGGGGAGTTTGGCGAGCTGGCCAGCGTACGGCCCAGCGGATCAAAGGCCGCCGATAACCTACTGCGCGTCGCCGGCATTCTGGCAGTTGTGGAGGAGAGCAGCGTCGTTGAGGTCGACCATATCCAGCGGGCCTCCGCTTTAGTCGGCTACTACCTCACCGAGATCCAGCGCCTGACTGAGCAGGAGCCAGTGTGTCGAGTAAAAGAGGAGGCAGACCGGCTGCTGCGATGGCTACAGGTCAAAGATTGGAAGCGTTTCAGTATTCGTGAGTTGAATCGCAACGGTCCCCGCTTTGCCCGCAAGAGCAGTCGTCATGCCGCCAAGCTGCTGGTCGAGTTGATTGATCATCAGTGGTTGAGCACCGATGGCCACACCTTCGAGGTGCGCCATGTTTAATCTTGATGAAGCGTTGCGCAACCATCTGGCTCGGCGACAAAAGGAGCCCAAAGCGCGATTTGTCGCCGCTACTGTCGCCACTTTGTCGCCACGCTCAAAACCAGGCAGGACAAGGGTTGTCGCCGCTGTCGCCAGTGTCGCCACCACCCATAAAGCTATCGCCTCTACGACAGCCATTATTCAATGGTTGAAAGAGGAGGGTGCGCATCTTTACGTCACCGACAACACGCTGTGTTTTCGCCCGACTGATTGGGCTCAGTTCGCGATTGTAAGTGCGCACTGGCGAGCCCTTTTGCATGATCTCGAGGCAGTCGATCAGGAACAGAAAAATGGCTCGGGTCGGTAAGCGAGCGGGGCGCAATTTCGGCTTCGGTCGCCAGCTTAGCTATGCTGGACCGCAAGCACTGAAAGACCTGTTTGGCGAAGGCCATTTTGCTACCGTCAAAGCCCATAGCGATCGGTGGCAGGCCTTCGTGAATTGGTGTCGATCCGATGAAGGACCGAGGGTCAACGACGCGCGCCAGATAGACCGCGAGATCCTCATGCGGTACGCCGCCTATATGAGGAAGCAGGTTGACCAGGGCAACGTCGGCATCGCCACCGCGCAGAACCGACTGTCCAGCGTGAACCGAACGATGGCCGCGCTGCGCGGTGATCAATACGTCAAAATCCCGAGTCCGAGTAAGGCGCTTGGCTTGCAGCGCTCAAGCGTGCGAAGTGAGGCTCCGCAAGGTCAAGACCGTGCGCAGGTCGAGTTGATCGCGCGGGCGCTGTCAGATCGTCAGCAATCGAGGGTGAGTGCCATTGTGCTCCTCGCCCGTGAGGCTGGTATGCGCCTGCGCGAAGCGATCCTAGCCGATCTGCCCCGACTGCAACGTGAGGTTCGGCAACTGGGAAAGATCAACATCCAGGATGGCACCAAAGGTGGTCGATCAGGGGCCTCGGCACCGCGCTGGATTACGGTAACGGATCAAGTTCGCGACGCCCTGGATTGGGCCAGCGCGACCTCACCCAATGGCAGCCGGAATTTGTTGGCGCCCGACGAAAGCTACAGAGACTTTATGCGGGCTGTTGTGCGACCGGCACGGGACATCCTGCATGAGTATGGATTGAAAGGTTTTCATGAACTGCGGGCGGCGTATGCCTGTGAGCGCTATGAACAACTGACCGGCTTCTCCGCGCCCATCAATGGCGGTCTTGGTCAACGAGAGGATCGAGCACTCGATCAGCGTGCACGTCAGCAGATCAGCCACGAGTTGGGGCATAACCGCATCGACGTGGTGAGTGCCTACATCGGAGGTCGTCGATGAAGTCCGAGTTCGATATGGCGTTGTTTCTGAGGCCCGTGCTCAAAGGTGCGCATGCCACGCGGCAGCGGCATATCAGGCAGGCAGAAAGGATGCACGAGGCGATTCGTGAGCGCTGGGGTTGTGCGACCCCTTGGTCCTGGAAGGAAAAGCACACCAGATGGTTTTTAGAGCAATACCTGCGTTGCTCAGCACCAGCGACCATCTTTTACTATGAGTTAACAGCAGGGCTGATCCGCCGCAGAAAGGCGCAACTCGTGGTTGTCTGATAGATCTTTAAGCGTGAGCCCCTAAGTATGGGAATGCGGAGCCTTCCCATACTTAGGGGCTTGGCCGAAGAAGCGCAGGAATGCGGCTGATTTAGCGACAGTAGCCACTTCAGTCGCCCTGCTGCACGGCACGAATTGTCGTCTGCTCAGCGTATAGGTACGACGTTACGGTCCCTGGTTTGATTGATGGCGGATGCCGACAGGCTGCCGGTGGCTGCCTTCTGGATATGATCACTCCACCAGGCCATCATCGGACGCCGGCGTTCGATGTAATCCGCCCGGTTGTAGGCGCTTCGAACTTCGTCTTTATCGACATGCGCCAGCGCGACTTCGATTAGCTCCGGATCCCATCCATGCTCATTCAGAATTGTGCTGGCCATGGAGCGCATGCCGTGGCTGACTAACCGGTCCTGAAAGCCCATCCGTTTCAATGCCATGTTGGCTGTCTGGCTATTCGCGTGGGTGCGCGGATTTCTATCTGACGGGAACACATATTCCCTGTGGCCGCTATGGGGCTTAAGCGTCTCCAATAACGAGAGTGCATGTTCGGTCAGCGGGATTGTGTGCGGACGACGCTTTTTCATTCGCTCTGGAGGGATGGTCCAGATGCGTTTTTCGAAGTCTATGTCTTCCCATCGGGTAGTCGCCGCTTCGGCAGGGCGGGTCATAGTGTGTAGCTGCCATTCGATCAGGCAGCGGGTTGTCCGCTTGATGCTTGCGTTCGCGATTTCCATCATGAGCTCCGGAAGCTCATCTGGTGGTAGCGCTGCCATGTTCTCTTTCTTAGGTTTCTTGAACACCGCTCGAATGCCGCTGAGAGGGTTGGCAAAGATCATTCCGGAATTGACCCCGTAGGTCATGATCTCGTTAAGGCGCTGGCTCACTCGCTTAACTGTCTCGAGGCTGCCTTTGGCCTCAATCGGACGAAGGAGCTTGATGACCATTGGGGCGCTGACTTCGGAGAGAGGCGTTGATTTCATGCTCGGAAAAACATGCAGTGTGAGGGAGCGCCAAATGTCTTCGGCATACGCCGGCGTGACGGAATCCTTCTTCAGCTCAAACCAGGCGGTGGCCACGTTCTCGAAGGTGTGTTCCGTTTCCGCTCGTTTGGCTTCCTGTAGCTCATTGCGCTGAGCTTTTGGATCGATGCCTTGTGCAAGCAGTTCTCTGGCCTCAACGGTTTTCTTCCTCGCTTGCGCAAGAGAAACCTCGGGATAAGAGCCGAGTGCCATGTTGATTCGATTTTTGGTGACGGGATGCCGGTAGTTGAAATTCCACTGCATCGAGCGATTGACCCTGACTCGCAGTTGGAGCCCGTCGCCATCCGTGAGGACGTAGTCCTTGTCTTTCGGTTTGATCGCCTTGAGCTGGCGGTCGGAGAGGCGGGTGGTTTGAGCGCACATGAGAAGTACTCCATGACACCTTTTGGTATTCCCAAGATTAGCGCCGGGGAGCCGGGAATACCATTGGGAATACCAAACTGCCTGGAACTCAGAAAGCCTGGAAAGCCTCCCGTGGTCCTGAAACCCACGTATTTACTGGATTTCAGGCACAAAAAAAGACGTCCGTGGACGTCTTTAGATGATGAAGTGGTGGAGCCGGGGGGATTTGAACCCCCGTCCGCCAGTACTCCGCTGTCGGTACTACATGCGTAGCCGTTTCTATTAAGTTAACCCTCAGCGACCCGAAGGGCAGGGTGCTTTGGGCGAGTTGTGTAAGTTTTAGCCGCTTCGTCCACAACGTACTGCACGGCGATTCTGTTCTATATGACAATCATTTTGGGTTTACAGACATCCCCTGATGATTGCTGGACCCGAAGGTACCAGGAGCATTGTCAGCTGCAATTAAGCAGCGAGAGCAACACCGTATTGGTCGTCATTGGCAACTATAAGTAGTTGCAACAGTGGATTTACGACTTCTGTTACCAAGTCGGCATGCACCTAAAGTTTCGCAACCGGCGTCGAATCCTAAACGGCCCCGAACTCATTGCTCAGTACATCTGTTTGAGCAACAAGCGTGTGCAGTGTACGCCAATCAGCCCACAAGGCCAACCCGAAGGTTGGCCGGGACGTAATCAGTTGTTGGTGCCGGTGGATTTTTGAAGTTCCAAAATGGTCTGCTGGGTTTCTGCAACGCAGTTGTCGATTTGGCCTTTGGCCTTGAGGTCGCGTGCCCTGTTCAGAGTGGCGTCAGCCTGTTGGCTCAGTTCTGGCTTCGCTGACAGCTGAGCCTTCATATTATTGATGGTCTGAATATTGGCATCGCACAGGTCAGCAGGCTTGTCCGCGGCAAACGAAGTGGAAGCCATCATCGATGCAGTAACGAACAGACCTAACAGTACAGAACGTTTCATGTGTATCTCCTTGAACCGAGTGGGTCCAGACTTCGCTGGCCGTCAGGACGGGCAACCGTATGGAAGAAAAACCCCGATCAGTCGGGGTTATTCTGTGGACTACAGTCGAACTCAAGGGTTCTATTTTTCTTCAACAGGCCTTCGCCCGGGTCACGCGATCCACCAGATAGACCAGCCCGTGGTAGTCAATTCCGCCGTGTTGCGTCAGGCCGATCTCACAGGTGCGACTGGTGGAAATCCCCTCGCTGCAATGCTGCACCGCATCCTTTAGCGTGCGCAGCGAGTGGCTGTTCAGCTCCGGCGTGGTGAAGCCTTTGTCGCCGGCAAACCCGCAGCAATGAATGCCTTCCGGGATCACCACGTTGTTGCTGCACTTGCGCGCCAGATCGATCAGCGCCTGGCTTTCGCCCAGATGTTGCGTGCTGCAGGTCACGTGTACCGCGATCGGTGCGTCTTGCGGAGTGAAGTCCAGTCGTTCGAGAAGGTGCGTACGGATGAAGCGCACCGGGTCGTACAGATCCAGACGGGTTTCTCCTACGTCCTGAACCAGTCGCAACGTGCATGGGCTTGTGTCGCAATAGATCGGATCGAGTCCGCCGCGACTGGCTTGCAGCAATGCGCTGATCAACTCCTGACGCTTGTGTTCGGCTTGTTCAGCGTAGCCTTTCGAGGCGAAGGGCTGACCGCAGCAGAGGTTGTCCAGATTGTCCGGGAAGACCACCTGGTAACCGGCCTTTTCCAGCAGTCCACGGGTTTTGTCGTAGAGCGACATTTGCTCTTTATCACCCGCCGCCGGACCCATGACTCGCGAGACACACGCTGCGAGATACACCACACGCGGACGTTCGTCTGAGACGCTGGGGCTGAAGCGAATGGCCTTCTCTGGCTGCGGCATCGCATTCGTCCACAACGGCACTTGGCCCTTGGACAGGCGCGTAATGGTTGCCGAAAGTTTCGCCAGACGCGGTGCGCCAAGCATCATCCGCGCACCGTTGGCCACGTGCAGGGTAAAACGGGCGCCTTGCAGAGTCTTGGCGAAATTTCCTTCAATCCAGTCAGCGGTTTTCTGATGCGTAGCGTGTCGGCCACGCAGCTTTTTCACCAGCTCGCCGGTATTAATTCCTACGGGGCAACGTTGCGCGCACAGACCAGTGGCGGCGCAGGTTTCGATGCCTTGGTATTCGTAAGCTTTTTCCAATTCTGTGGTGTCGACGCCCGCACGCTTTTTCGCCTGAATATCGCGCCAGATCACAATACGCTGGCGCGGACTCAGGGTCAGTCCTTTAGATGGGCAGACCGGTTCGCAGAAACCGCATTCGATGCACTTATCGACAATCTCGTCGGCCGCCGGCAGCGGTTTCAGATGCTTGAGATGGATCTGTGGATCTTCGCTGAGCACCACGTCCGGGTTGAGAATCCCGTTCGGGTCGAGCAGACGTTTGAGCTGCCACATCAGTTGATAGGCGTCGCTGCCCCATTCCAGTTCCACGAACGGCGCCATGTTGCGCCCGGTGCCGTGTTCGGCTTTCAGCGAGCCACCGAATTCCACCGCGACCAGTTGCGCGACGTCGTCCATGAACGCTTGATAGCGCGCGACTTCTTCCGGGTTGTTGAAGCCTTGGGTGAAGACGAAGTGCAGATTGCCTTCCAACGCGTGTCCGAAAAGGATCGCTTCGTCGTAGGCATGTTTGTCGAACAACTCGATCAAGCGGTTCACGCCGATGGCCAGTTGTTCGACGGGGAAAGTCACGTCTTCGATGATCACCGTGGTACCGGTTTTGCGCACCGCGCCGACAGCGGGGAAGGTGTCCTTGCGGATGGCCCAGAGCTTGGCGTTCTCGGCTGGGTCTTCGGTGAAGTCGACCTGCTTTTCCACCGGGAAGCTACTGAGCGACGCCATGATTTGCGCCAGTTGTTCCTGCAACAAAGTAGAAGACGCGGCGCGGGATTCGATGAGCAACGCGCAGGCATTGTTCGACAGCTGCTGTACGAAAGCAGGCATGCCCGGTTTGTCCTGCACCGAACGCAAACTGCGGCGATCCAGCAGTTCTACGGCGGATACCGGTTGGCTCTTCAGTACGGTGACGGCGTTGCAGCAGGTTTCCACATCCGGGAAGACGATCAGCGCCGACGCCTTGTTCGGGTGATCGATCACGGTGTCATAGGTCACCGCGCTGATGAAACCGAGGGTGCCTTCGGAGCCGACCAGCAAGTGGCTCAAGATATCCACAGGCTCATCGAAATCCACCAAGGCGTTGAGTGACAGGCCGGTGGTATTTTTCAGACGGTATTTGTGGCGGATTCGTGCAGCCAGTTCGGCGTTGGCGCGGGTCTCGCGGCCCAGCGTCGCCAGGCGTTCGAGCAGATCACCGTGGCTGGTGTGAAATGCCGCGACACTCGCAGCGTCCTCGGTATCGAGTCGCGTGCCATCGGCCAGTACAAGACGAATCCCGGCCAGTGTGTGATAGGTGTTTTGCGCCGTGCCGCAGCACATGCCGCTGGCGTTGTTTGCAACAATGCCGCCAATTTTACAGGCGTTGATCGATGCCGGATCAGGGCCGATCTTGCGGCCAAACGGTGCGAGCCATGCGTTGGCCTGTGCGCCGATCACACCAGGTTGCAGGCGGATTTGCGTGCCTTGGCCACGAATCTCGCGCGCGTTCCAGTTATCCCCAAGCACGATCAAAACGGAATCGCTGATCGCCTGACCCGACAGACTGGTGCCCGCCGCACGGAAGGTCACTGGAACATGGTCGCGCTGAGCCAGTTTCAGCAGGGCCACGACTTCGTCCTCCGATTCGACGCGGATTACCAGTTGCGGAATCAGTCGATAAAAACTGGCGTCGGTGCCGAAGGCCAGAGTCGATAACGGATCATCAAAGCGGCGCTCCGCCGGAATCAGTTGTTGCGCATCACGCAGAAAATTAGCCGGAAGCGTCATTGGTCCTCCAGGATCAGCACCACCAAGTCTTTCGGGCCGTGGGCGCCGTAGGCCAGCACCTGTTCAATGTCGGCGGTTTTCGACGGGCCGGACACCAGCAACGCGTTGGTCGGCATGCCTTGCGCCCATTCGAATTCCTGCTGCACCTGATAAAAGTTGTCGCGGATTTCACTGGCCTTGAGCAGGGCAAAATGCACCGGTGGCACCAGACTCATCAAACGCGGTTCTTCGCGGGTCGGCCACATGATCAAGCTGCCGGTAGCGGCGATCGCGCCGAGGGTGCCGGTGAGACTCGCCGGAGTGTCGTTGAACAGCTCGGCTTTCCACTCTTCCATCGGCCGGTCGTAGGATTTCAGTGCTGGCAGATCAGGATTGTTCGCCCAGTGCTGTGTGATTTTCTGCCCGTGCGCGGTAGTCGGTGCAATCAACAGGCTCGGCAACTGACGGTCGCGCAGTAATTGCGCAAGCAACGCCGGCCATGCTTCGCCCGAGGTCAGGTGGATTTCGGTGTGCACCGCTTCCATCAATTTGCGCAGTTGCGGGATGCGTTGTTCGGCGGTGTAGGTGTAGGGCTGCGTCACCAGATCGACATCGAAGTTGTCGGCAATCGGCGTGGTGCCAGTCAGACTTTTCCGCAGCTTGCCGAGGATATTTTGCTTGGCGCTCATCAGCGGTCTCCCTGTTTGGCCAGATGCTCGCGGGCCATGTCGTGCAGTGAGCGCGCGGCGGGTTTCGGCGCGCTGTGATTTTGCGTCCACGGGCCGACGTTGCTCGGGGTCAGCGCACGCAGGCGCGTGGCGAAGAAACCGAACAATCGATACAGCGTTGGAGAGCTGTTGAGCCTGGCCCAGGCGTTCCAGATGAAGCGTTCTTTGCGCGAATATTTGCTGCCCTGACCGCGCATCACTTGATTCGGGCTGTCCGGGGCTTTGACGTTCTCTTCGCGCAGACGCCGCAGGATCGCCGGAATCGGAATTTTTACCGGGCACACTTCACCGCAGGCACCGCACAGCGAAGAGGCGCTCGGGTGATCCGGAACCTTGGCCAAGCCAACCATGTGCGGGGTGATGATTTTGCCGATCGGCCCGGGATACACCTCGCCATAGGTGTGGCCACCGACGCGGGTGTAGACCGGGCAATGGTTCATGCAGGCGCCGCAGCGGATGCAGTTCAACGTCTGGCGTAATTCACTGTCGGCGAAAGCCTGGCTGCGACCGTTGTCGAGCAGTACCAGGTGCACTTCCTGGGGGCCGTCGAGTTCGTGTTCCTTGCGCGGGCCGGAGATCATGTTGACGTAAGTGGTGATCGGAATGCCCAGCGCCGAACGCGTCAACAGTGACAGCAGCGGCACCACGTCACGCAGGTTTTCCACGACTTTTTCGATGCCGGTGACGGCGATGTGCACCGGCGGCACGGTGGTGGTCATGCGCCCGTTGCCTTCGTTTTCCACCAGCAGCAGGGTGCCGGTCTCGGCGACGGCGAAGTTGACACCGGAGACGCCGATGTCCGCTTCGAAGAATTTCTGCCGCAGGACTCTGCGACCGATCTGAATGAGTTGGTCAACGTCCTTGGTGTATTCCACGCCAAGTTTGTCGTGGAACAAGGACGCGACCTGACCGGCATTCTTGTGGATCGCCGGCATAATGATGTGTGAAGGCTTCTCGTGGTCGAGCTGGACGATGTACTCCCCCATATCGGACTCCAGACATTCAATGTCCCGAGCCTCGAGGAAATGGTTCATCTCCATCTCTTCGCTGACCATCGATTTGCCCTTGATCACTTGCCGCGCCTCGTGAGCGCGGATGATCGATAAGACGATGCCATTGGCTTCGTCCACCGTTTCCGCCCAGTGCACTGTCACACCGTTGCGGGTCAGGTTCTGTTCCAGTTGCTCGAGCAGGTCGGGCAGCTTGGACAGCGCGCGGGCTTTGATCGAATTGCCCAGTGCGCGCAAATGTTCTCTTTCATGGGCATCACTGAAAGCGGCTGCCCGCTTGACCATCAGTGAGTCCATGGCAGTCCGGAAGTTGTTCCGCAGCTGCTGATCACCCAAGGCGTTGTGTGCCCGGGTGCGGAAATCTTCTTCTACGGCGACCGTAGGAATAATCGCGGAAGTGCTCATTGCGCACCTCCGGTTCGTTGCCACAAGAAGCTGGCGAGATGTTGCCCGCGTAGCGCTTCTTTTTGTTTCTCCAATGCGCCGTTGATGTTCATCAAACAGCCACAGTCGGCGCTCAACACCTTGTGCGCGCCGGAATCCTTCAACGCTTTGGTCTTGTCAGCCACCATCGCGCCGGAAATGTCTGGCATACGGACGCTGAATGTCCCACCGAAGCCACAGCATTCGCTTTCGTGGTCGTGGTTGACCCGTTCCACGTTGCTCAACTGCGCCAACAACTCGCGGCCGTGCAGGTGGGTGTTCATCTCGCGGCGTGCCGAACACGAAGTGTGCAGCGCGACTTTGACCGGCTCGCCGCTGTCCTTGAGCTGCACCTTGCAGACGAACAGCAGAAACTCCGCCAATTCATAGGTTCGGGCCGCAAGGGCCTGAACCTGTTTTAACGTCTCCGGCTCGTCCTTGAACAAGTCGGCGTAATGCTCGCGCAGCATGCCGGCGCAGGAACCCGACGGCACCACCACCGGATAATCTCCGGCAAACAGCGCCAGTTGCGAGCGCGCTACCGTCCGTGCCTGCTCGGTGTAACCCGAGGTGTAGGCCGGCTGGCCGCAGCAACTCTGCCCTTGCGGATACTCGACCCGGATCCCTTCACGCTCCAGCAAGTGGATCGCGTCCATCCCGGCTTCGGGGTAGAACAGGTCGACCACGCACGTGCCAAACAGGTAGACCCGCGACGGTTTCTCGCTGGGATATTGCCGAGGTTCGGGCAGTGGCGGTGCCACGCGGGTCGCGTTTGGCACGGCGTTATAAAAAAGCTCGCTCATCAGGCGTGTCTCCGGGTGGTCCCGGTTATCCGTCCGCTGAGGCTGCTGAATATAGAGAGCGTTGCTTTCAGCAGCCTTACAGACCGGGTTGTGAATTGCTGACGCCGGCATCACGAACCGGCGTCGGTTTTTTCTATGTTTCTTGTAGGTTTAGTGCACCAGCATGCCGGTGAACCAGTAAGCCTGAGCCAAGGTGATCAGACCGACAATCGTTGCAAAGAATAGGCTGTGCTTGAGGGTGAAGCGGAACAGATCCGATTCCTTGCCCACCAGCCCGGTCGCGGCGCAGGCCACGGCGATCGATTGTGGCGAGATCATCTTGCCGGTCACGCCGCCGCTGGTGTTCGCCGCCACCAGCAGGGTGTCGTTGACGCCGATCTGGTGTGCGGTGGTCGCTTGCAGCGAACTGAACAGGGCGTTGGACGAGGTATCCGAGCCGGTGAGGAACACGCCGAGCCAGCCCAGGAACGGCGAGAAGAATGGGAACGCCGCGCCGGTTCCGGCCAATACCAGGGCCATGGTCGAAGACATGCCGGAGTAGTTGGTGACGAAGGCGAACGCCAGCACCATGCCGATCGACAGGATTGGCCAGCGCAGTTCGTAGAAGGTTTCTTTAAAAGTGGTAAGACCAGTTTTGAAATTGATCTTCAGTACCAGCATCGAGATCAGCGCGGAGAAGAAAATTGCCGTGCCGGTCGCGGAAATCGGGTCGAGTTTGAACACCGCGGGTATTGCTGTTGGAGCAGCCACGATCGGTGCGGTTTTGATCACCAGTTGGTCAAGATGCGGGATCGCGAAGTTGAACACCCAGCTGTACATCGAGCCGCCGGCGGCGAACATCGCTTTGAAAGGTTTCAGCGTCCAGATGGTCACCAGCACAGTGAGAATCAGGAACGGCGACCAGGCTTTGAAAATTTCCCCGAGGCTGTAAGGCGACGCCACGGTAGTGCGTTTCTGGCCGAAACCGCCGACGCTGGCGGTCACCACCGAGGCGGAAACGGCACCGGCGATGTGTTGGCCGGCGGCGCGTTTCGGCTGCCAGACTTTCAGGAACAGGGTCAGGGAAATCAGGCTGGCCAGTGCCGAAGTGATGTCTGGCAGCTCTGGGCCGATGAAGTTGGACGTGAAGTACTGAGTGACGGCGAAGCTCAGGCCCGCGACCAATGCAGCCGGCCAGGTTTCACGCACGCCGCGCAGGCCGTCCATCATGAATACCAGCCAGAACGGCACGAACAGCGACAGCAGCGGCAGTTGGCGACCGGTCATGGCGCCGATCTTGAACGCGTCGATGCCGGTGACTTGGCCGGCAACAATGATTGGAATCCCCAAGGCGCCAAACGCCACCGGCGCGGTGTTGGCGATCAGGCACAGGCCGGCGGCGTACAGCGGGTTGAAGCCCAGGCCGACCAGCAGCGCGGCAGTAATCGCCACGGGCGCGCCGAAACCGGCGGCACCTTCCAGGAACGCACCGAAGCAGAAACCGATCAGCAGCACTTGCAGGCGCTGGTCGTCAGTAATCGATAACACCGAACTGCGAATGACCTCGAACTGACCACTTTTCACTGTCAGTTTGTAGAGGAATACCGCTGCGACAATGATCCAGGCAATCGGCCACAGACCGTAGGCAAAGCCATACCCGGCGGCGGCAAAGGCCATGTCGACCGGCATTTGGAACGCGAAGATTGCTACGGCAATCGACAGGGCGAGGGTGATGCTCCCGGCCACGTGGCCTTTGAGGCGGAACACCGCCAGCGCGAGGAAAAAGAAAACGATGGGAATGACGGCCGCAAGTGCGGACACGCCGAGACTGCCGAGCGGGCTGTAGAGCTGTTGCCAGGTTTGCATATGGGGTGGCCCCTAATTGTTGTTGGTCAGGCACTGTCAGCGTTCTTGGATAATTGGTAATACCAATTTACAATCGCTGTTGGCTAGGGTAAAAGCCTTGATGGCGGTGTGTCAATTTGCCGCCCTAAAACTTTTGTCGAACAAGCGGTGCAGATCGCATCTGATCCGGTTTCGGCAACTGGCGTCTGGTAGGTGTCGAGAAGGCGCCGATAGGCCAGAATAGAGAGCCCGGCGAGCGGTCGGGATCGTGGAGAAATGAGTTATGGGGTTTGATCAGATACGTCAGCGCCGTTTGTCTGACGATATTGTCGAGCGACTTGAGGGGATGATCCTTGAGGGCACGCTGAAGTCCGGCGAACGGCTGCCGGCGGAGCGCACGCTGGCCGAACAATTTGGCGTATCACGGCCATCTCTGCGTGAAGCGATTCAGAAACTGGCGGCGAAAGGGCTGCTGGTCAGTCGCCAGGGCGGCGGCAATTATGTAGTGGAAAGCCTCGGGTCGACGTTCAGCGATCCGCTGTTGCAACTGCTTGAAAGCAACCCCGAAGCACAGCGTGATTTGCTCGAGTTTCGGCACACTCTGGAGGCATCGTGCGCCTATTACGCGGCATTGCGCGCAACTGATGTCGATCGTGAAAGGCTCACCGCAGCCTTCGAAGAGTTGCAGGATTGCTACTCGCGCCACGATGAAGTCAGCCGGGCGGAGGAGGGCGCGGCGGATGCGAAATTTCATCTGGCAATTGCCGAAGCCAGCCATAACGCGGTGTTGCTGCACACCATTCGCGGGCTGTTCGATCTGCTCAAGCGCAACGTGGTTACCAACATCGGCGGCATGTACAAGCAGCGCACGGAAACCCGTGACATGCTGATAACCCAGCATCGGGAATTGTATCTGGCGATTATTGAAGGTCGCGCGGAGCAGGCACGGGAAGTCTCCAGCCGACATATTTTGTATGTGCAGGAAGTGCTGGAAGAGGTGCGGCAGGAGGTTCAGCGCATGGCTCGGGCGGAGCGGCGCAAGGGGATGTGATTCTTTAAAGCAAAAGATCGCAGCCTGCGGCAACTCCTACAGGGAAATGCGAATCCCAGTGTAGGAGCTGCCGAAGGCTCGGGCCGCGATCGGACGATCTTTGCTTTCAAGGTCGGAAGATCAGTCTTCCTTGCCCTTATTGCGCACCGCACGCTGCAGTTCACGACCGGCATCGCGCTCGCGCTCGGTATCACGCTTGTCGTATTCCTTCTTGCCCTTGCCCAGAGCAATTTCGCACTTGACCATGTGCTTGCTCCAGTACCAGGACAGGCAGACGCAGGCGTAACCCTTTTGCTGCACGGCGGCAGCGAGCTTTTCCAGCTCGCGGCGGTTGAGCAGCAATTTGCGTGTGCGCACCGGGTCAGCGATGACGTGGGTGCTTGCGGTCATCAGAGGCGTGATGTGGCTGCCGAGCAACCACGCTTCGCCATCCTTGAGCAGGACGTAGCTGTCGACCAGCTGTAGCTTGCTTGCCCGCAGACTTTTTACTTCCCAGCCGGCCAGGACCAGACCAGCCTCGAACTTATGTTCGATGAAGTAATCGTGTCGCGCCTTTTTGTTCTGCGCGATGGTCCCTGTTGGGTGTTTCTTCTGTTTAGCCATAGGGGCGGCATTATATGGAGATAAACGGCTGTCGGCTACGGTGATGCTGCGTGCTTGAGCAGGTTGAGTGAATCCCGGACAATGCGGCCTCTTTTTCTAACGCTTGGGCGTGATAAACGATGTCGACAGACAAGGTTTCTGTCCACGGCAGTTGGGCTAGCCGCTGGGTTTTCATACTCGCCGCGACCGGTTCGGCCGTGGGACTGGGTAGCATCTGGAAGTTCCCCTACATGGTCGGGGTCTACGGCGGCGGCGCCTTTGTGCTGATGTTTCTGGCGTGCATCGCGCTGATCGGCATCCCGGTCATGCTCGCTGAAACCCTGATCGGCCGGCGCGCCCGGCAAAGTCCGGCGAACGCCTTGAAGGTGCTGGCGCTGGAAGCCGGGCACTCGGGCAAGTGGTCGTGGGGGGCATTTGCCGGGATGATCACGGCATTGCTGATCCTGTCTTTCTACAGTGTGGTTGGCGGCTGGTCGCTGGACTACATCGTCGACATGGGTCGCGGCGACTTTCAGGGCGCCACGGCCGATCAGGTCGGTGCTTATTTCGGTAACGTCATCTCCAATCCATGGCGCCTGACACTTTGGCACACGATTTTTATGCTGCTGTCGGCCTTCGTCATCGCCAAAGGCGTGGTCGCCGGGCTTGAGCGCAGCCTGCGCATCATGATGCCGCTGCTGTTCGTGATGATTCTGGTGTTGCTGGGTTACAGCATGACCACCGGGCATTTCATGGAAGGCGTGCATTTCATGTTCGATTTCCACCCGGAAAAAGTCCTCGACGGTTTGTTGCCGGCGATGGGGCACGCGTTCTTCTCGCTGAGCGTCGGTGTCGGTTCGATCATGATCTACGGCGCTTACATGCCGAAGAGTTCGTCGTTGTCCGGCACGGTTGTCGGTGTGGCCCTGCTCGATACCTTTGTTTCGCTGGTCGCCGGTCTAGCTCTGTTCCCGATTGTGTTTGCCGGCGGCCTGAACCCAAGCGAAGGGCCTGGCTTGATGTTCGTCAGCCTGCCATTTGCCTTTGGTAACGTGGCTTTCGGGCAACTGATGGGCGTGGTGTTCTTTGTGCTGGTGGCGATTGCGGCCTGGAGTTCGGCGATTTCGCTTCTGGAGCCGATGGTTGCCTATTTGGTTGAGCGCACGAAAGTCAGTCGCGCGTGGGTGACTTTCTGGCTGGCGTTCATCTGCTGGTTCGTCGGTCTGGGCACGGTGTTCTCCTTTAATATCTGGAAGGAAGCCAAATTTTTCGTGAACGAAGGCGGGATGTTCCACCTCTACCAATGGGGTGCGCAGAGCGGTCTGGACTTCTTTGGCGTGATCGATTTCTTCACCTCGCGGATCATGTTGCCGCTCGGTGGCCTGTGTTTTGTGCTGTTTGCCGGATGGGTGATGGGGCGTGAAGCGGTACGCGACGAGTTGTCGATCCGCAATCCGGCACTGTTCGCCCTGTCTTTGTTTTTGATGCGCTACGTGGCGCCCATCGGCATTCTTGTAGTGTTTGCCGCTCAGCTCTGGAAGTAACGCTCACATGACGACACATATTCAACGATCGGCATTACTGCCGTACCCGGCGCAATTCCTCTACGACCTGGTCAACGACGTGGCGCGTTACCCGGAATTTTTGCCGTGGTGCTCAGCCGCTGAAGTGCTGGAAAGTTCGCCGGAGCATATGCGCGCCAGCGTTGGCGTGGCCAAGGGCGGTCTCAGCCAGCATTTCGTGACGCGTAATACGCTGGTGCCGGGGCAGTCGATCGAGATGAACCTGGAAGAAGGTCCGTTCAATCAATTGCACGGCGTCTGGGTGTTCAAGGCCTTGAATGAGAAGGCCTGCAAGATCAGTCTGGATCTTTCGTTCGATTACGCCGGGCCACTGGTGCGCGCGACGTTGGGGCCGCTGTTCAATCAGGCTGCCAACACGCTGGTGGACGCGTTTTGTCAGCGCGCCAAGCAGATGCATGGTTGAGCCGGTGATTGAGATAGAGGTCGTTTACGCCGCCGTGGACCGTCAGGCTTTACGCACTGTCAGCGTGAAAGAGGGCGCGACGGTTCGCGCTGCGGTTCTGGCGTCAGGTATCGGTAGCGAATTCCCTGAGCTGAATCTGGCGGAGTGCCCGTTGGGTATCTTCGGCAAAGTAGTGGCTGATCCGGATGCGCGGATAATTCAGGCGGGAGATCGCATCGAGATTTACCGCCCATTGCTTGCCGACCCCAAAGAAGTTCGACGTTTGCGTGCTGCCAAGGCTGCGGAAGCCAAGGCTCGAAACGCGTAAAAAGACAAATTGCAGGCAATAAAAAACCCGGAATTTCCGGGTTTTTTATTGCGTCGCAAATTATTGCGGCGAGGTGTCCAGCGGCTCTGGTGTTGGAACCGGAACGGTTTCTACCCCATCGACGTCCTTCTGGATCTGATCCAGCAAGGAACCTGGCTTGACCGGTTTTTCCGGTGTTGGCTTCTCGGCGTTTTCAGCAGGAGCGGTCACCGTAGTGCCACTGTCCTTGCCGAGAATGGCTTCGTCACGGCTTACGCCCGGCATAAAGTCACCGGACAGGCTGACAAGCTGGTCGTTTGAGTTGAAAATAACGCTGATGCGTTCCTGTTGGCGTTCACCGCCACCCGGTTGCAGGCTGTACAGATAATCCCAGCGATCGGCATGGAACGTGTCGACAAGCAGAGGGTTACCCATGATAAACCGTACTTGCGGCCGGGTCATTCCCGGGCGTAACTGGTCTATCATGTCCTGCGTGACGACATTGCCCTGCTGGATGTCGATTTTGTAAACCCCGGGGAATGAACAACCGGCGAGTGCGAGCAGTCCCACAAAGGTGAAACTGGTTAGCAAGAGCTTGGTGTTTTGCATCGGTGGGCGACTTCCACTATCTTGGCTGGGACAACGTAAACGCCGATCATACCCGCATTAAGAGAAGCTGCGAAGCAGCATCGCGAGAAAGCTGACCATGGTTGAAAATAGCGAACTACGCAAAGCCGGCCTTAAAGTGACCCTGCCACGGGTCAAGATCCTGCAAATGCTCGACTCTACAGAGCAGCGTCACATGAGCGCCGAGGACGTCTACAAGGCGTTGATGGAAGCTGGCGAGGACGTCGGTCTGGCCACGGTTTACCGTGTTCTGACCCAGTTCGAAGCGGCTGGCCTCGTGGTCCGTCACAACTTCGACGGCGGCCACGCGGTTTTTGAGTTGGCCGACAGTGGTCACCACGACCACATGGTTAACGTGGAAACCGGTGAGGTTGTCGAATTCGTCAGCCCGGAAATCGAAAAGCTCCAGAAGGCAATTGCCGAGGAGCACGGTGTCGAGTTGGTGGATCACAATCTGGTGCTGTACATCCGCAAGAAAAAGTAAGCATGTCGCGCGAATTTCACATTCGCGAAACGAACGAAGGCGACCCAAGGGTCGCCTTCGTGCTTTCTGTCGTTCCTAAACCTTGGCGGTAACGACCATTTTTTTCGCGTGAGCCAAGGACTCTTTGGTCAGATCGATGCCGCCGAGCATGCGCGCCACTTCTTCTATACGGTCGTTCTTGCTCAGTTTGGAGACGGCGGTGTGCGTTGCCTCTTCACCGCGCACCTTGTGCACGAACAGATGCTGATGACCCTGCGCTGCTACTTGTGGCAAGTGCGTCACGGTCAATACCTGGCCGCGATCGCCGAGACGGCGCAACAGTTGGCCGACAATTTCAGCCGTCGGGCCGCCGATGCCGACGTCCACTTCGTCGAACACCAGTGTCGGAACGCGGGAGGTCTGTGCGGTGATCACCTGAATTGCCAGGCTGATCCGTGACAGCTCACCACCGGAAGCGACTTTTGCCAGTGCCTTCAGCGGCTGGCCCGGGTTGGCGCTGACCAGCAATTCGACCTGTTCCAGCCCGTTGGGCAGCAACTCATCGCTGCTGTTAGCCTTCAATTCGATAGTGAATCGGCCGCCAGGCATGCCCAGTCGCTGAATCTCCTGCTCAACCGCGCTGGCGAGACTGCCGGCAGCCTGATGCCGCAAATCGCTCAGTTCCCGTGCCTTCTCTTGATAGTGGCGGGCATAGGAGGCCAGCTCTTCACCGAGGCGCTCGATGGATTCATCATTGGCGTTGAGGGTTTCGATTTCATCCAGCAACTTCTGCTGCATCTCACCCACTTCGGTCGGCTGGATCCGGTGCTTGCGCGCCAGGGTGTAGATCGCGTCGAGGCGTTCTTCCAGATACTGCAGGCGTGCCGGATCGGCATCGAAGTTATCGAGGAAGCGATTGAGTTCGCCAACGGCCTCTTCGACCTGGATCTGCGCACTGGTCAGCAGGCTGCTGGCTTCGCCCAGTGCGCCGACGGAGTTATTCACGCTCGACAGGCGGTTGAGGCTGGCGGTCAGTGCATTCAATACATTGCCAGAATCGCTTTCGCTGCATTGCTCGACCACTTGCCGGCAAATGCCCAGCAGCGTCTCGGCGTTGGTCAGGTTTTTGTGTTCCTGCTCCAGTTGCTCAAGTTCGTTATCGCCGAGACCGAGATTTTCCAGCTCTTCGAGTTGATAGCTCAGCAATTGGTGGCGCGCGCGTTGTTCGTCGCCGGAATTGGAGAGGCGTTCCAGTTCCTGGCGAGTCTGTCGCCAGCGCTGGGCGGCGAGCTGAACCTGGCGCGCCAGGTCGGTAGCGCCGGCGTACTCGTCCAACAGGCGACGATGGGTATCGGTTTTCAGCAGGGACTGGTGTTCATGCTGGCTGTGGATATCGATCAACAGCTCGCCCAGCGACTTGAGGTCACCGAGTGGGCAAGGGGTGCCGTTGATGTAGCCACGCGAACGACCCTCCGACGTGATCACCCGGCGCAGAATGCACGGGCCATCCGTTTCCAGGTCGCGCTCGGCCAGCCATGCGCTGGCTTCAGGGATGTCCGCCAGATCGAAGGTCGCGAGGATGTCGGCCTTGTCGGCGCCGGGGCGAACCACGCCGCTGTCGGCACGATCACCTAGAGTCAGGCCCAGCGCGTCGAGCATGATCGACTTGCCGGCGCCGGTTTCACCCGTGATCACGCTCATCCCGCGATCAAGTTCGAGATCGAGATGTTCAACGATGGCGTAGTTATGTACGGACAGGTGCACCAGCATAAAAGGCCGCTCCCAAGCTAAAGGTCTGGTTATTTATACAGTGTTTTGTTTCAGGCTGACAATGCCCGTCCTTAGCTCGATTTGCTTGAAGGTCAAATCTGCTTAGCGCATTGAGGAATGAAGATTCGACACTTTTTTGTAGGGTTAATGCTTGAAGGCCCTTGAAGCCTGATTTTGCGGCCCCATATATCGGGGCAGAAGCGCGAGTCAGGCTCGCGGACGAAATTGAAAGGAGAATTCTATGGCTGACGAACAGACAGTAGATACGCAAAACCCAGAAGCCAATCAGGCGCCCGAAGGTTCGGGTGATGACCTGGCGACCCGTGTACAAGTGCTCGAAGAGCAATTGGCCGCCGCGCAGGATCAATCTCTGCGTGTTGCTGCCGATCTGCAGAACGTCCGTCGCCGTGCCGAACAGGACGTCGAGAAGGCGCACAAGTTTGCCCTCGAAAAATTTGCCGGCGACCTGCTGCCGATCGTCGATAGCCTGGAGCGCGGCCTCGAGCTGTCGAACCCGGACGACGAAAGCATCCGTCCGATGCGCGAAGGCATCGAGCTGACGTTGAAAATGTTCCACGACACCCTCAAGCGTTATCAGTTGGAAGCGATCGATCCGCATGGCGAACCGTTCAACGCCGTTCAACATCAGGCGATGGCCATGCAGGAAAGCGCCGACGTAGAACCGAACAGCGTTCTGAAGGTGTTCCAGAAGGGCTACCAGCTCAACGGTCGCCTGTTGCGCCCGGCCATGGTTGTGGTCAGCAAGGCGCCTGCGCCAATTTCGCCTTCGATTGACGAGAAGGCTTGAAATTAGCCGCAAGGCCCCCATTTAGAAGTCAAGCGTTTAAGTATTACCGCAGTCAGCCACCACTGCTGCGGCAAAAAAATCCAAAGTTTCGGGAGAGTTAACATGGGCAAAATTATCGGTATCGACCTGGGGACTACCAACTCCTGCGTCTCCGTGCTGGAAAACGGCAAAGCAAAAGTTATCGAAAACGCTGAAGGCGCGCGTACCACGCCGTCGATCATCGCTTACGCCAACGATGGCGAAATCCTGGTAGGTCAGTCGGCCAAGCGTCAGGCTGTGACCAACCCGCACAACACTCTGTACGCGGTAAAGCGTCTGATCGGTCGTCGTTTCGACGAAGAAGTTGTGCAGAAAGACATCCAGATGGTCCCTTACAAGATCGTCAAGGCTGACAACAACGACGCCTGGGTTGAAGTGAACGGCCAGAAAATGGCACCGCCACAAATCTCGGCTGAAATCCTGAAAAAGATGAAGAAGACCGCCGAAGACTACCTCGGCGAGACCGTGACCGAAGCGGTGATTACCGTTCCGGCCTACTTCAACGACAGCCAGCGTCAGGCGACCAAAGACGCCGGCCGCATCGCCGGTCTGGACGTAAAACGTATCATCAACGAACCAACCGCAGCCGCTCTGGCTTACGGTATGGACAAGGCCAAGGGCGATCACACCGTGATTGTTTATGACCTGGGTGGCGGTACGTTCGACGTTTCCGTGATCGAGATCGCTGAAGTTGATGGCGAGCACCAGTTCGAAGTTCTGGCGACCAACGGTGACACGTTCCTCGGCGGTGAAGACTTTGACATTCGTCTGATCGACTACCTCGTTGACGAATTCAAGAAAGAAAGCGGCATGAACCTCAAAGGTGATCCGCTGGCCATGCAGCGCCTGAAAGAAGCCGCTGAGAAAGCCAAGATCGAGCTGTCTTCCGCTCAGTCGACCGACGTCAACCTGCCGTACATCACTGCAGATGCGACCGGTCCTAAGCACCTGAACGTGAAGATTTCGCGTGCCAAGCTCGAAGCACTGGTTGAAGACCTGGTTCAGCGCACCATCGAACCTTGCCGCATCGCCATGAAAGACGCCGGTCTGGACGTTGGCGCGATCAACGACGTCATTCTGGTCGGTGGTCAGACCCGTATGCCGCTGGTACAGAAGCTGGTTACCGATTTCTTCGGTAAAGAAGCTCGCAAAGACGTTAACCCGGACGAAGCTGTTGCCATGGGTGCTGCGATTCAGGGCGCCGTTCTGGCCGGTGACGTGAAAGACGTTCTGCTGCTCGACGTCAGCCCGCTGACCCTCGGTATCGAAACCATGGGCGGCGTGATGACCGCGCTGATCGAGAAAAACACCACGATTCCTACCAAGAAATCGCAAGTGTTCTCGACTGCTGACGACAACCAGGGCGCTGTGACCATTCACGTGCTGCAGGGCGAGCGTAAGCAAGCCACTCAGAACAAGTCCCTGGGCAAGTTCGACCTGGCCGACATTCCACCAGCTCCACGTGGTGTGCCGCAGATCGAAGTGACCTTCGACATCGACGCTAACGGCATTCTGCACGTTGGTGCGAAAGACAAAGCGACCGGCAAGACCCAGTCGATCGTGATCAAGGCCAACTCCGGTCTGTCCGACGAAGAAATCGAGCGCATGGTGCGTGACGCCGAAGCTAACGCTGAGGAAGACCGCAAGTTCGAAGAGCTGGCCGCTGCCCGTAACCAGGGTGACGCACTGGTTCACTCGACTCGCAAGATGATTGCCGACGCGGGCGACAAAGTCACCGCTGAAGAGAAGACTGCGATCGAAGCTGCTGTGGTTGCTCTGGAAGCCGCTGTCAAAGGCGACGACAAAGCTGCTATCGAAGCCAAGGTTGAGGAGCTGTCGAAAGTCTCCGCTCCGGTTGCTCAGAAGATGTACGCCGAACAGGCTCAGCCAGCTGATGGCGCGGCCCCGCAAGGCGAATCGGCTGAGAAGGCTGACGACGTTGTCGATGCAGAGTTCGAAGAAGTCAAAGACCACAAGTAAGTTGTTGGTCGGCCGGTTGACTGCCTTCAGGCAGTGACTGGTAGGATGTCGCCGCGCGGGAGCTAGCTCCCGCGTTGGCGTATCTGGAATACGCGAATTTTTACAGCATGCGACAAGGTTCGGATGTTGGCGGTATGGCCGGGAATGCTCCTGCTTTTCGTGCCGAAAGTACCGCAAGAAACAAAGACCAGGATCGTTGAATTGACGTGAGTTGGGTCCGGGCCTGTATTGGGGCTCAACGAGTTTGGCCATCCTCAGGAGGGGTTTGCCGAACGTCCTCAAGAGTGCAGAAGACTTATGGCAAAGCGTGACTATTACGAAGTGTTGGGTGTTGAGCGCGGCTCAAGCGATGCGGACCTGAAGAAGGCTTACCGTCGTCTGGCGATGAAGCACCACCCGGACCGTAATCCCGATGACAAAGCGTCGGAAGAAATGTTCAAAGAGGCCAATGAGGCCTACGAAGTGCTGTCCGACTCGAGCAAGCGTGCGGCGTACGATCAGTACGGCCATGCCGGCGTCGACCCGAGCATGGGTGGCGGTGGTGCCGGCTTCGGTGGTCAGAACTTCTCGGATATCTTTGGTGATGTCTTCAGTGACTTCTTCGGTGGCGGTCGCGGCGGTTCCCGTGGCGGCGCTCAGCGTGGCAGCGACTTGCGCTACACCCTGGAGCTGAACCTGGAAGAAGCGGTGCGCGGCACCACCGTGAATATCCGTGTGCCGACGCTGGTCAATTGCAAGCCGTGCGATGGTTCCGGCGCGAAAAAAGGCTCGTCGCCATCGACGTGCCCGACCTGCGGTGGCATCGGTCAGGTGCGCATGCAGCAGGGCTTCTTCTCGGTGCAGCAGACCTGCCCGCGCTGCCATGGCCAAGGCAAGATCATTTCCGATCCGTGCGATTCCTGTCACGGTGACGGTCGCGTTGAAGAGTACAAAACCCTGTCGGTCAAAGTGCCGGCTGGTGTCGATACCGGCGACCGCATTCGTCTGTCCGGCGAAGGCGAGGCGGGTACGCAAGGTGGTCCGACGGGCGACCTGTATGTAGTCATCAACGTCCGCGAGCACGACATTTTCCAGCGCGATGGCAAGCATCTGTTCTGCGAAGTACCGATCAGCTTCGTTGACGCAGCACTGGGTGGTGAGTTGGAAATCCCGACCCTCGACGGTCGCGTCAAACTGAAAATCCCTGAGGGTACTCAGACCGGCAAGCAGTTCCGCGTGCGTGGTAAAGGCGTGGCGCCGGTACGTGGCGGCGGTGCGGGCGATTTGATGTGCCGTGTGGCGGTCGAGACGCCGGTCAATCTGAATCGTCGTCAGCGCGAGCTGCTGGAGGAGTTCCGCAGCTCGCTGGCAGACGACAACAGTCATTCGCCGAAAACCACTGGCTGGTTCGACGGTGTGAAGCGCTTCTTCGGCGATCTCTAAGGAGTCGGCATGCGACGTATAGCTGTGATGGGCGCTGCTGGGCGCATGGGTAAGATTCTGGTCGAGGCCGTGCAGCAGAGTGCGCCGCTGACCGGTTTGACCGCCGCGGTGGTTCGTCCTGGCAGCACGCTGATCGGCGTCGATGCCGGTGAGCTGGCCTCGCTGGGTCGCATCGGCGTGCCGTTGTCCGGGCATGTCGAAGCTGTGGCTGAAGAGTTCGACGTATTGATCGACTTCACGCTGCCGGAAGTGATGCTGAAAAATCTGGCGTTCTGCCGCAAGGCAGGCAAGGCCATGGTTATCGGCACTACTGGGTTGGACGCTGCGCAGAAGCAGTTGCTGGTCGAGGCGGGCAAGGACATTCCTATCGTCTTCGCGGCCAACTTCAGTGTCGGTGTCAATCTGTCGCTGAAGTTGCTCGATATGGCAGCGCGTGTGCTGGGTGATGATGCCGACATCGAAATCATCGAAGCTCATCACCGTCACAAGATCGATGCGCCTTCGGGTACGGCGTTGCGCATGGGTGAAGTGATCGCCGGTGCGCTGGAGCGTGATCTGCAGAAAGTCGCGGTCTACGGTCGTGAGGGTCATACCGGCGCTCGTGAGCGTGAAACCATCGGTTTCGCCACCGTGCGTGGTGGTGATGTGGTGGGTGATCACACCGTGCTGTTCGCCTGCGAAGGTGAGCGTCTGGAGATCACGCACAAGGCGTCGAGCCGCATGACGTTTGCCAAGGGCGCGGTGCGTGCGGCGGTGTGGCTGGATGGTCGCGAGCCTGGCCTGTATGACATGCAAGACGTGCTCGACCTGCGTTGATACACTGCTGAACCCTGCGCAAACGCCCTGTTTGCGCTGGTTTTTCTCCGCTTGGCGACGACCTGTCGCATTCTCCGGCCTTTTAGGCTCTTTAGCGGTGGACCAAAAAAGCCTTTTTCTGTAAGCTACAGCTTTAGTGTGTCCACTAAAAGCGCGCAGAATAATTCAGTGAAGAAGCGGGGTGACGTGTCCATACGTCACTCCGCTTTTTTACAACCTGCGATCGCCCTTTCATGCGTTATTTACGGGAGGTCTTCTTGACTAAGCCAGCCATACTTGCCCTTGCTGATGGCAGCATTTTTCGCGGCGAAGCCATTGGTGCCGACGGTCAAACCGTTGGTGAGGTGGTGTTCAACACCGCAATGACCGGCTATCAGGAAATCCTTACCGATCCTTCCTACGCCCAACAGATCGTTACCCTGACTTACCCGCACATCGGCAACACCGGCACCACGCCGGAAGACGCCGAGTCCGATCGCGTCTGGTCCGCTGGCCTGGTCATCCGTGACCTGCCTCTGGTAGCGAGCAACTGGCGTAACACGATGTCCCTGTCCGACTACCTGAAAGCCAACAACGTTGTGGCAATCGCCGGTATCGACACCCGTCGCCTGACCCGCATCCTGCGTGAAAAAGGCGCACAGAACGGCTGCATCATGGCCGGCGACAACATCTCCGAAGAAGCGGCAATCGCCGCTGCGCAAGGCTTCCCGGGCCTGAAGGGCATGGACCTGGCGAAAGTCGTCAGCACCAAGACTCAATACGAATGGCGTTCGACTGTCTGGGATCTGAAAACCGACAGCCACGCGACCATCGACGCTTCCGAGCTGCCGTACCACGTGGTTGCCTACGACTACGGCGTCAAGGTCAACATCCTGCGCATGCTGGTCGAGCGCGGCTGCCGCGTCACCGTGGTGCCTGCCCAGACTCCAGCTGCCGATGTACTGGCGCTGAAGCCGGACGGCGTGTTCCTGTCCAACGGCCCTGGTGATCCGGAGCCATGCGACTACGCGATCAAGGCGATCAAGGAAGTCCTGGAAACCGAAATTCCGGTATTCGGCATCTGCCTCGGTCACCAACTGCTGGCACTGGCCTCCGGCGCCAAGACCCTGAAAATGGGCCACGGCCACCATGGTGCCAACCACCCGGTGCAGGATCTGGACACTGGCGTCGTGATGATCACCAGCCAGAACCACGGTTTCGCGGTAGACGAAGAAACCCTGCCAGCCAACGTGCGTGCGATCCACAAATCGCTGTTCGACGGCACCCTGCAAGGCATCGAGCGCACCGACAAGAGCGCGTTCAGCTTCCAGGGTCACCCTGAAGCGAGCCCGGGCCCGAACGACGTCGCGCCACTGTTCGACCGCTTCATCAACGAGATGGCCAAGCGACGCTAAGCGTTCGCCTTGAGACTGTAGAGAGAAGCCCCTCGAGGGCGGCCCCGACACCGGCGGCCCCCTCGAGACTTCAGAAATCGATCAAGACGGCTTGCCGACTGACCTGCGGATTTGAGTGACAAACCCATGCCAAAACGTACAGACATTAAAAGCATCCTGATTCTCGGCGCTGGCCCGATCGTTATCGGCCAGGCCTGCGAATTCGACTACTCCGGCGCCCAGGCCTGTAAAGCCCTGCGCGAAGAGGGTTACCGCGTCATCCTGGTGAACTCCAACCCGGCCACCATCATGACCGACCCGGACATGGCCGACGCGACCTACATCGAGCCGATCAAGTGGCAGACCGTTGCCAAGATCATCGAAAAAGAGCGTCCGGACGCGGTGCTGCCAACCATGGGCGGCCAGACGGCTCTGAACTGCGCCCTGGACCTGGAGCGCGAAGGCGTTCTGGAGAAGTTCGGCGTAGAAATGATCGGCGCCAACGCCGACACCATCGACAAGGCTGAAGACCGTTCGCGTTTCGACAAGGCGATGAAATCCATCGGCCTGGCGTGCCCGCGTTCCGGTATCGCCCACAGCATGGAAGAAGCCAACGCGGTTCTCGAAACCCTCGGCTTCCCGTGCATCATCCGTCCGTCCTTCACCATGGGTGGCACCGGTGGCGGTATCGCTTATAACCGTGAAGAGTTCGAAGAAATCTGCGCCCGTGGTCTGGACCTGTCGCCGACCAAAGAGCTGTTGATCGACGAATCGCTGATCGGCTGGAAAGAATATGAAATGGAAGTTGTCCGCGACAAAAAGGACAACTGCATCATCGTCTGCTCGATCGAAAACTTCGACCCGATGGGCGTGCACACCGGTGACTCGATCACCGTGGCTCCTGCGCAAACCCTGACCGACAAGGAATACCAGATCCTGCGTAACGCCTCCCTGGCGGTACTGCGCGAGATCGGCGTCGAGACGGGCGGTTCCAACGTTCAATTCGGTATCTGCCCGAACACTGGCCGCATGGTCGTGATCGAAATGAACCCGCGTGTATCGCGTTCCTCGGCACTGGCTTCGAAAGCCACCGGTTTCCCGATCGCCAAAGTTGCGGCCAAGCTGGCTGTGGGTTACACCCTCGACGAACTGTCGAACGACATCACCGGCGGCAAGACCCCGGCGTCCTTCGAGCCGTCGATCGACTACGTCGTGACCAAGCTGCCACGTTTTGCCTTCGAGAAATTCGCCAAGGCCGACGCACGCCTGACCACGCAAATGAAGTCGGTTGGTGAAGTCATGGCCATCGGCCGTACTTTCCAGGAATCCCTGCAGAAAGCTCTGCGCGGTCTGGAAGTGGGCGTTTGCGGTCTGGACGAGAAGCTCGACCTGAGCAACCCGGAAAGCATGAGCGTGCTCAAGCGTGAACTGACCGTGCCGGGCGCTGAGCGTATCTGGTACGTGGCGGATGCTTTCCGCGCCGGCCTGTCGGTCGAAGACATCTTCGGCATGAACATGATCGATCCGTGGTTCCTGGTGCAGATCGAAGATCTGATCAAGGAAGAAGAGAAGGTCAAGACCCTCGGTCTGTCCGCTATCGACCGCGACCTGATGTTCAAGCTCAAGCGCAAAGGCTTCTCCGATCAGCGTCTGGCCAAGCTGCTGGGTGTGACCGAGAAGAACCTGCGTACGCACCGCCAGAAGCTGGAAGTGTTCCCGGTCTACAAGCGCGTTGACACCTGCGCCGCCGAGTTCGCCACCGACACCGCTTACCTCTACTCGACCTACGAGGAAGAGTGCGAAGCCGCACCGTCGGGTCGCGACAAGATCATGATTCTGGGTGGTGGTCCGAACCGTATTGGCCAGGGCATCGAGTTCGACTACTGCTGCGTTCACGCTGCCCTCGCTCTGCGCGAAGACGGCTACGAAACCATCATGGTCAACTGCAACCCGGAAACCGTTTCCACCGACTACGACACTTCCGATCGTCTGTACTTCGAGCCGGTAACCCTGGAAGACGTGCTGGAAATCTGCCGCGTCGAGAAGCCGAAAGGTGTGATCGTTCAGTACGGCGGCCAGACTCCGCTGAAACTGGCTCGCGCTCTGGAAGCCGCTGGCGTGCCAATCATCGGCACCAGCCCTGACGCCATCGACCGTGCTGAAGACCGTGAGCGCTTCCAGCAAATGGTTGAGCGCCTGAACCTGCGTCAGCCGCCTAACGCCACCGTGCGTAGCGAAGACGAAGCGGTTCGCGCTGCCGCGAAAATCGGTTATCCGCTGGTGGTGCGCCCGTCCTATGTACTGGGCGGCCGCGCGATGGAAATCGTTTACAAGGAAGACGAGCTCAAGCGTTACCTGCGTGATGCAGTGCAAGTGTCCAACGACAGTCCGGTGCTGCTCGACCACTTCCTCAACTGCGCCATCGAAATGGACGTGGATGCGGTCTGCGACGGTAAAGACGTGGTAATCGGCGCGATCATGCAGCACATCGAACAGGCTGGCGTTCACTCCGGTGACTCCGCGTGCTCGCTGCCGCCGTACTCGCTGCCGGCGCATATCCAGGACGAGATGCGCGAACAGGTCAAGAAAATGGCCCTGGAACTGGGCGTTGTCGGCCTGATGAACGTGCAGCTGGCTTTGCAAGGCGAAGACATCTACGTCATCGAAGTCAACCCGCGTGCTTCCCGTACCGTACCGTTCGTATCGAAGTGCATCGGTGTCTCCCTGGCGATGATCGCTGCCCGCGTAATGGCCGGTAAGACTCTGAAAGAAATCGGCTTCACCAAAGAAATCATCCCGAACTTCTACAGCGTGAAAGAGGCGGTGTTCCCGTTCGCCAAATTCCCTGGCGTTGACCCGATCCTTGGCCCAGAGATGAAGTCGACCGGTGAAGTGATGGGCGTCGGCGACACCTTCGGTGAAGCATTCGCCAAAGCCCAGATGGGCGCCAGCGAAGTGCTGCCGACCGGCGGTACTGCGTTCATCAGCGTGCGCGATGACGACAAGCCACTGGTTGCAGGCGTAGCCCGCGATCTGATCAACTTGGGTTTCGAAGTGGTTGCCACTGCCGGTACTGCCAAGCTGATCGAAGCCGCAGGCCTGAAAGTGCGCCGTGTGAACAAGGTGACCGAGGGGCGTCCGCACGTGGTCGACATGATCAAGAATGACGAAGTCACCCTGATCATCAACACCACCGAAGGTCGTCAGTCGATCGCTGATTCGTACTCCATTCGTCGTAATGCCTTGCAGCACAAGATCTATTGCACCACCACCATTGCTGCTGGCGAAGCTATCTGTGAAGCGCTGAAGTTCGGTCCGGAAAAGACCGTGCGCCGCTTGCAGGATCTACACGCAGGATTGAAGGCATGATCAAATACCCAATGACTGTCCAGGGCGCTAAAGCCCTGGAAGAAGAACACGCTCACCTGACCAAGGTCGTCCGTCCGAAGCTTAGCCAGGACATCGGTACGGCCCGCGAGTTGGGTGACTTGAAAGAGAACGCTGAATACCATGCCGCCCGCGAACAGCAAGGCATGGTCGAGGCGCGGATTCGCGACATCGAAGGCCGGATTCAGAATCAGGTCATCATCGATGTCACAACTATTCCGCACACCGGCAAAGTGATTTTCGGTACCACCGTCGAAATCGCCAACGTCGAGACCGATGAAAGCGTCACTTACCACATCGTGGGTGAGGATGAGGCTGACTTCAAACTCGGCAAGATTTCGGTCGGCTCGCCTTTGGCCCGTGCCTTGATTGGCAAGGAAGAGGGCGATGTGGTCGCCGTGAAAACGCCAAGCGGCGTGATCGAGTACGAGATTGTCGAAGTCCGTCACATCTGAAAAAGGGCGCCCGCTGCATGCGGGCGCCATGCTTTGGCAGCTGACTCAGATGCTCTGGGTCGGCGGTCTATGGCTGATTCATCTCGGTTTGCAGCCGGCGCTGGGCCAGATTGGCCTGGCACCGTTGCTGATCGATGAAGTCGCCAGTGCATTTGAAGTGCTGGTGGTGGGGTTTTCCGCCGCATGCGTTATTTTTCAGGCTTTGGTGCTGGTACAGGCCGAGGGCCTTGCCAGTCTATGGCGAGATTTTCGCGGACAGGTTCTGTTGATGGCGATGTACGCGTGTGCGATGTTTGTCGCAGTGCGTGTCGGCTGGCCGGATGCGCAGCGCTGGCAGGTATTCAGTTATCTGGTTCTGGGGTTTTCCGGGCTGGTGCTGGTGATGCAGCCTGTGCCGGGATGGAGTGGCAGGGTGCGCCAGGCACACCCTTGACCCCATTCATCACTTGAAGCGATGAACGTTCGACAGCTGCTTGTTGACGCTGAAGTTCTTGCGGTAAATCAGTGCCATCTTGCCGATGACCTGCACCAGGTCCGCTTTGCCAACCTTGCACAGTTCTGCGATGTGCGCCAGGCGCGACTCGCGATCGAGGATGTTGAGCTTGATCTTGATCAGCTCGTGATCCGCCAAGGCGCGTTCAAGTTCGGCTAAAACACCTTCAGTCAAACCGTTGTCAGCCACCGTCAAAACCGGTTTCAGGTGGTGGCCAATGGATTTGTACTGTTTCTTCTGCTCTGGAGTGAGCGGCATAATCTGACCCTTTCGTCTGGATTCTGTAAAATGGCGGCCATTTTACCCGAGGGCTCGTGGATCCGCCCAATTAATCACGACCCTTATCAACGAGGTGCCCAATGGCGCGTTCCAAGACAAGCCTTGGTTGGCTGAAAAGACATGTCAATGATCCTTATGTGAAACAAGCACAGAAGGATGGCTACCGCTCGCGTGCGAGTTACAAGCTTCTGGAGATCCAGGAGAAATACAAGCTGATCCGTCCCGGCATGAGCGTGGTCGACCTGGGTGCAGCGCCCGGTGGCTGGTCGCAGGTCACCAGCCGGCTGATCGGTGGTCAGGGGCGTCTGATCGCCTCGGACATCCTGGAAATGGACAGTATCCCTGACGTGACCTTCATTCAGGGAGACTTTACCGAGGACGAAGTGCTCGGGCGGATTCTTGAGGCTGTGGGTAATTCGCAGGTGGACCTTGTGATTTCCGATATGGCCCCCAATATGAGTGGTACGCCTGAAGTGGATATGCCAAAAGCCATG
Source organism: Pseudomonas sp. GM24 (assembly GCF_000282235.1). Classification (NCBI taxonomy): domain Bacteria; kingdom Pseudomonadati; phylum Pseudomonadota; class Gammaproteobacteria; order Pseudomonadales; family Pseudomonadaceae; genus Pseudomonas; species Pseudomonas sp. GM24. The sequence continues at coordinate 63,490 of NZ_AKJR01000016.1, forward strand.
TTCCTTTGCGAGTTGGCGCTTGATCTGGCTGAACGGATACTCAAGCCGGGTGGTAATTTCGTGATCAAGATTTTTCAGGGTGAAGGGTTTGATGTTTACCTGAAGGATGCTCGCAAGAAGTTCGACAAGATCCAGATGATCAAGCCGGACTCCTCTCGTGGCAGCTCCCGCGAGCAATACATGCTGGCTTGGGGTTATCGCGGGCGTAGCGAGTAAAACGAGGTTTTTGTGCGGGGTGATAGGTTTTTAGTATTTCGCCCGGCTAGCATTAACGAATATTGTGTAGAAAGTGTTTCACAAAGGGTTACAGACGGCGCCTGCCAGAGTCGTAGGTAATGTAGTAAGTTAGGCCGGTGAATATCATGCGAAGCGCGCGCCAGTAGCGGAGCTTGCTTCAGAGGGTAGTTAATTGAACGATATGGCAAAGAATCTGATCCTGTGGTTGATCATCGCGGCTGTCCTGGTGACGGTGATGAACAACTTCTCCAGCCCTAACGAGCCGCAGACCCTCAACTATTCCGACTTCATCCAGCAGGTCAAGGATGGCAAGGTCGAGCGCGTAGCCGTTGATGGTTATGTGATTACCGGCAAGCGTAACGACGGCGACAGCTTCAAGACCATTCGTCCGGCAATCCAGGACAATGGCCTGATCGGCGATCTGGTCGACAACCACGTTGTGGTTGAAGGCAAGCAGCCTGAGCAGCAAAGCATCTGGACCCAGTTGCTGGTAGCCAGCTTCCCGATCCTGGTGATCATCGCGGTGTTCATGTTCTTCATGCGCCAGATGCAGGGCGGTGCCGGCGGCAAGGGCGGACCGATGAGCTTCGGCAAGAGCAAGGCGCGCCTGCTCTCCGAAGATCAGGTGAAAACCACTCTGGCTGACGTTGCTGGTTGCGACGAAGCCAAAGAAGAAGTCGGCGAACTCGTTGAGTTCCTGCGTGATCCGGGCAAGTTCCAGCGTCTGGGTGGCCGCATTCCTCGTGGCGTGCTGATGGTCGGCCCTCCGGGTACCGGTAAAACCTTGCTGGCCAAGGCGATTGCCGGCGAAGCCAAGGTCCCGTTCTTCACCATTTCCGGTTCTGACTTCGTCGAAATGTTCGTCGGTGTCGGTGCCAGTCGTGTTCGTGACATGTTCGAGCAGGCGAAGAAGCACGCGCCTTGCATCATCTTCATCGACGAAATCGACGCCGTCGGTCGCCATCGTGGCGCCGGCATGGGTGGCGGTCACGACGAGCGCGAGCAGACCCTCAACCAATTGCTGGTTGAGATGGACGGCTTCGAGATGAATGACGGCATCATTGTTATCGCTGCAACCAACCGTCCAGACGTACTCGACCCTGCGCTGCTGCGTCCGGGCCGTTTCGACCGTCAGGTCGTGGTTGGTTTGCCGGATATCCGTGGCCGCGAGCAGATTCTCAAGGTTCACATGCGCAAGGTGCCAATGGGTGACGACGTCGCTCCGGCCGTAATCGCGCGTGGTACTCCGGGCTTCTCGGGTGCTGACCTGGCCAACCTGGTCAACGAAGCGTCGCTGTTTGCTGCGCGCAGCGGCAAACGCATCGTTGAAATGAAAGAATTCGAACTGGCCAAAGACAAGATCATGATGGGCGCCGAGCGCAAATCGATGGTCATGTCCGAGAAAGAAAAGCAGAACACCGCTTATCACGAAGCTGGCCATGCCATTGTTGGTCGCGTCGTCCCTGAGCATGATCCGGTCTACAAGGTGTCGATCATTCCGCGCGGTCGTGCGCTGGGTGTGACGATGTTCCTGCCGGAAGAAGACCGCTACAGCCTGTCCAAGCGCGCGCTGATCAGTCAGATCTGCTCGCTGTACGGCGGCCGTATTGCGGAAGAAATGACCTTGGGCTTCGACGGTGTGACTACCGGCGCTTCCAACGACATCATGCGTGCCAGTCAGATTGCGCGGAACATGGTGACCAAGTGGGGCTTGTCGGAAAAACTCGGTCCGTTGATGTATGCCGAGGAAGAGGGTGAAGTATTCCTCGGTCGTGGCGGTGGTGGGCAGGCTGCCAGCTTCTCCGGTGAGACAGCCAAGCTGATCGACTCCGAAGTGCGCAGCATCATTGATCAGTGCTACGGCACGGCCAAACAGATCCTCACGGATAACCGTGACAAGCTCGACGCCATGGCTGATGCCCTCATGAAGTATGAAACGATCGATGCTGAACAGATCGATGACATCATGGCAGGTCGTACACCTCGCGAGCCTCGCGACTGGTCGGGTGGCACAGGTACTCCGCCACCACCAGTGGTTCGGGACGAGCGTCCGGAAACACCGATCGGCGGTCCGGCTGCTGACGTTTAAGGTTTGAAATGACTTCTGTACAGTCCCTGACCCGGTTGCCTTGCGGCAACCGGGTTCTTGATTTGGCCCAGACGCATGTCATGGGCATTCTCAATGTCACCCCCGATTCTTTCTCCGACGGCGGCCAATACAGTCAGCTGGATGCGGCCTTGCGTCACGCCGAAGCTATGGTTGCAGCCGGTGCGACGCTGATTGATGTCGGTGGCGAATCCACGCGTCCCGGTGCGCGAGCTGTCTCTCCGCTTGAGGAGCTTGAGCGCGTCGCGCCGATCGTTGAGCTGATCAATCGCGAGCTTGATGTGATCATCTCGGTGGATACGTCTACTCCTGCCGTCATGCGCGAAACTGCGCGGTTGGGCGCCGGGCTGATCAACGACGTGCGCTCGCTGCAGCGCGATGGTGCGCTGGATGCGGCGGCAGCTACCGGTTTACCGGTGTGCCTCATGCATATGCTCGGTGAGCCCGGTGACATGCAGGACAATCCGCAGTATCAGGATGTCACGCGCGAAGTGGGCGAATTTCTCGCTGAGCGCATGGCACAGTGTGCGGCGGCAGGTATTCCTGCCGAGCGCATCATCCTCGATCCGGGTTTCGGTTTCGCCAAAACCCTGCAGCACAATCTAAGCTTGTTCAAGCACATGGAAGCCCTGCATGCGTTGGGTCGGCCGCTGCTTGTTGGTGTTTCTCGAAAAAGCATGATTGGCCACGCCCTGAATCGTCCTGTGGGCGAACGGCTGCACGGTGGATTGGCATTGGCGGCATTGGCATCGGTAAAAGGTGCGCGAATTTTGCGTGTCCATGACGTGGCGGAAACGGTAGACGTGGTGCGGATGATCGCGGCCGTGGAATCAGCCGAATAAGAATGATGGAGCACTTATGAGCAAGAAATACTTTGGTACTGACGGCATTCGTGGTCGAGTCGGTGAATACCCGATTACTCCTGACTTCATGCTCAAGCTCGGCTGGGCGGCCGGCATGGCCTTTCGCAAGATGGGCGCCTGCAAAGTGCTGGTCGGCAAAGACACGCGGATTTCCGGTTATATGTTTGAGTCGGCACTTGAGGCTGGTCTGACGTCGGCGGGAGCTGATGTGATGCTGCTAGGCCCGATGCCGACGCCGGCCATCGCCTACCTGTCGCGAACGTTCCAGGCTGAGGCCGGTATCGTGATCAGTGCCTCGCACAACCCGCATGACGATAACGGCATCAAATTTTTCTCTGGTAAGGGCACAAAGCTGCCGGATGAGCTGGAGTTGATGATCGAGGAATTGCTCGACACTCCGATGACCGTGGTCGAGTCGAGCAAAATCGGCAAGGTTTCGCGGATCAACGACGCATCGGGTCGCTACATCGAATTTTGCAAGAGCAGTGTGCCAACCGGTACCAGTTTCTCCGGCCTCAAAATAGTCATCGACTGTGCGCACGGCGCGACCTATAAAGTGGCTCCGAGTGTCTTCCGGGAGCTGGGTGCAGAAGTCGTCGTACTGTCGGCCCAGCCTAACGGTCTGAACATCAACGAGAATTGCGGCTCGACCCATATGGGGCAGCTGCAGGCGGCGGTACTGGCTGAACATGCTGATCTAGGTATTGCCTTTGATGGCGACGGTGATCGGGTTTTGATGGTCGATCACACGGGCGCCATCGTTGATGGCGACGAATTGTTGTTCATCATCGCTCGTGATCTGCATGAGCGTGGCAAATTGCAGGGCGGCGTGGTCGGTACATTGATGAGCAACCTGGGTCTGGAGTTGGCGCTGGCCGATCTTTCGATTCCGTTCATTCGTGCCAATGTCGGCGACCGCTACGTGATCGCCGAACTGCTTGAGCGCAATTGGCTGGTCGGTGGCGAGAATTCGGGGCATATCGTTTGCTTCAATCACACCACAACCGGTGATGCGATCATCGCAGCTTTGCAAGTGCTGATGGCACTGAAGGCCCGCAATGAAGGACTGGCGCAAACACGTCAGGCTTTGCGCAAGTGCCCTCAGGTGCTGATCAATGTGCGTTTCGGTGGTGGCGAAAGTCCGCTGGAACACCCGGCTGTCAAGGAAGCCAGTGCGCGCGTCACCCAGGCAATGGCAGGACGCGGACGCGTGCTTTTGCGCAAGTCCGGGACAGAGCCTCTGGTGCGCGTAATGGTCGAAGGCGAGGACGAAACCCAGGTTCGCAACTACGCCGAAGAGCTGGCAAAACTGGTAACTGAAGTTTCTGCCTGATTCGGCTTGCAAGCCATGATTGTGTTGGGTAACATCTGCGCCCACTTTGACCGACGAGGTACAGCATGCGTCGCCCTATGGTAGCTGGTAACTGGAAGATGCACGGTACCCGCGCCAGCGTCGCTGAGCTGATCAACGGCCTTCGTCATCTGGCCTTGCCAAGCGGTGTTGATGTCGCGGTATTCCCGCCTTGCTTGTATATCAATCAAGTGATTGATGGCTTGAAAGGCAAATCGATTTCGGTCGGTGCGCAGAATTCTGCGGTGGAAGCCATGCAAGGTGCATTGACCGGTGAAATTGCTCCGAGTCAGTTGGTGGATGCAGGTTGTTCCCTGGTACTTGTCGGGCACTCCGAACGCCGCCAGATAATGGGCGAGCGAGACGGTATGCTGAATCGCAAGTTCGCAGCGGCACAGGCATGCGGCTTGATTCCGGTGTTGTGCGTAGGGGAGACTCTCGAGCAGCGCGAAGCCGGTAAAACTCTTGAGGTTGTCGGGCGTCAGCTGGGCAGTATCATTGAGGAGCTGGGTGTAGGTGCCTTTGCCAAGGCAGTCATTGCTTACGAGCCTGTCTGGGCCATTGGTACCGGACTGACTGCAACGCCGCAACAGGCTCAGGATGTGCATAAAGCCATTCGCGAGCAGTTGGCGGCAGAGAATTCTGAAGTCGCACGAGGTGTGCGGCTTCTATACGGCGGCAGCGTGAAGGCGGCCAATGCGGTCGAACTGTTCGGCATGCCGGATATCGATGGGGGGCTCATTGGTGGAGCTTCCCTGAATGCAGATGAGTTCGGTGCGATCTGTCGCGCCGCGGGAAACTGAAAAAATGCTGGAAACAGTCGTAGTCGTTTTTCATCTGCTGGGTGCATTGGGCGTAGTTGCTCTGGTTTTGCTGCAGCAGGGTAAGGGTGCGGACGCTGGCGCGTCTTTCGGAGCAGGTGCTTCAAATACTGTGTTCGGAAGCCAAGGTTCCTCTACCTTTCTTAGTAAGTTTACTGCTATACTTGCCGCCGGTTTCTTCATAACCAGCTTGGGGTTAGGTTACTTTGCTAAAGAGAAGGCTCATCAGCTGACTCAGGCAGGTCTCCCAAATCCAGCAGTGTTGGAAGTGCCTAAGCAACAACAACCGGCTTCTGATGATGTCCCGGTGCTTCAAGAGCAAAAGTCGGCTACTCCAGCGACTGACGTACCTCCAGCTCAAGAGCAGAAGTAAGAAGGTTTCAAACGTAGTTTTGCCGAGGTGGTGGAATTGGTAGACACGCAACCTTGAGGTGGTTGTGCCCATAGGGTGTAGGGGTTCGAGTCCCCTTCTCGGTACCAATTAGTCAGGAGAGCCCGCTGTTGCGGGCTTTCTTGCAGGTGGAAGGTTACATTGACCCTATAAGGGATCGGTCGTATACTTCCGCCCCAGCTTTGTCGCGGGATGGAGCAGTCTGGTAGCTCGTCGGGCTCATAACCCGAAGGTCGTCGGTTCAAATCCGGCTCCCGCAACCAGTTTAAGGAGCCCCTTTTAAGGGGCTTTTTGTTAGCTGGACACTTTCAACGCCGCTGTTCGACGGCGTTTCAAGGATGGGCGTTTCGCCCATTTTTTTATTTTGCAAAGCATGCACATATCATGCACTAGGGGGTTCAGGTGTCGAGCAAGCTAGAAGAGTTGCAGGCCTTGCTGGCCCCGGTGGTCGTGGCCCTGGGCTATGAATGCTGGGGTATCGAGTTTTCGGCTCAGGGTCGTCACTCGATGTTGCGCGTTTATATCGATAAAGAGGGCGGCGTGCTGGTGGACGATTGCGCCATTGTCAGCCGTCAGATCAGCGGTGTACTGGATGTTGAAGATCCTATCTCCGTTGAATACACCCTCGAAGTTTCCTCGCCTGGCATGGAGCGCCCACTGTTCACTCTTGAGCAGTTTGCAAAATTTGCCGGTGAACAAGTGAAGATCAAGCTGCGCTCGCCTTTTGAAGGTCGACGCAACTTTCAGGGCCTTCTGCGCGGTGTAGAAGAACAGGATGTCGTGGTGCAGGTAGATGACCATGAGTTCCTGTTGCCGATCGATATGATCGACAAGGCCAACATTATTCCCAGTTTTGACTGAGACGCGGATCCCGCGGATCCAATGGCTTGCGAAAGGCGAGGCGTACGATGAGCAAAGAAGTACTGCTGGTTGTTGAGTCGGTATCCAATGAAAAGGGCGTACCGGCGAGCGTAATTTTTGAAGCGCTGGAGCTGGCTCTGGCCACTGCTACCAAAAAGCGTTTTGAAGACGAAGTTGACCTGCGTGTGGAAATTAACCGCCACACCGGTTCTTACGAAACTTTCCGTCGCTGGACGGTCGTCGAAGAGAATGATCTCGACGATCCGGCCATCGAAACCTGGCCAACCAAGGTTGCTGAAACGCATCCAGGTGCCAAGGTTGGCGACGTCGTTGAAGAAAAGATCGAATCCATCGAGTTCGGCCGCATCGCTGCGCAGACTGCAAAGCAAGTCATCGTGCAGAAAGTTCGCGAAGCCGAGCGCGCTCAAGTGGTCGACGCTTATCGCGAGCGCCTGGGAGAAATCATCTCCGGCACCGTGAAAAAAGTCACCCGCGACAACGTGATCGTCGATCTGGGTAACAACGCTGAAGCGTTGCTGGCCCGTGAAGACATCATTTCTCGCGAAACTTTCCGTGTCGGCGTGCGTCTGCGTGCGCTGCTCAAGGAAATCCGCACCGAGAACCGCGGCCCGCAGCTGATCCTGTCGCGTACCGCGCCGGAAATGCTGATCGAGCTGTTCCGCATCGAAGTGCCGGAAATTGCCGAAGGCCTGATCGAAGTAATGGCAGCGTCCCGTGATCCGGGTTCGCGCGCCAAGATCGCCGTCCGCTCCAAGGACAAACGCATCGACCCGCAGGGCGCTTGCATCGGTATGCGCGGTTCGCGCGTCCAGGCAGTGTCGGGTGAGTTGGGCGGTGAGCGTGTTGATATCGTCCTCTGGGATGACAACCCGGCTCAGTTCGTGATCAACGCCATGTCCCCGGCTGAGGTTGCGGCAATTATCGTTGACGAAGATGCCCATGCAATGGACATCGCCGTTGGCGCAGACAATCTGGCTCAGGCCATCGGTCGCGGTGGTCAGAACGTGCGTCTGGCCAGCCAATTGACTGGCTGGACCCTGAACGTGATGACCGAATCGGACATCCAGGCTAAGCAGCAAGCAGAAACCGGCGACATCCTGCGCAACTTCATCGACGAGCTGGAAGTCGACGAAGACCTGGCACAGGTGCTGGTAGATGAAGGCTTCACCAGCCTGGAAGAGATTGCCTACGTACCGTTGGAAGAAATGCTCAACATCGACGGCTTTGACGAAGATACCGTCAACGAGCTTCGCGCTCGTGCCAAGGATCGTTTGTTGACCAAAGCCATCGCTACTGAGGAAAAGCTGGCAGACGCCCATCCGGCCGAAGACCTGCTCTCGCTTGAGGGTATGGACAAGGATTTGGCGATGGAACTGGCGGTGCGCGGCGTAATTACCCGCGAAGACCTGGCCGAGCAGTCTATTGACGACCTGCTCGACATCGACGGCATTGACGATGATCGTGCCGGCAAGTTGATCATGGCCGCCCGAGCCCACTGGTTCGAGTAATTAGGCGCGGCCTGAGGAGAGAAGTGCATGACGCAAGTCACGGTGAAACAACTGGCCGATGAGGTCAAAACACCGGTAGAGCGCCTGTTGCAGCAGATGCGTGAGGCAGGTCTGCCGCACACCGCCGCCGAAGAAAATGTGACTGACAGTGAGAAGCAGTCCCTGCTGACTCACTTGAAAAGCAGCCACAAGGCGAAAGTGGAAGAACCACGCAAGATCACGCTGCAGCGTAAAACCACCAGCACCCTGCGTGTGGCTGGTAGCAAAAGCATCAGCGTAGAAGTTCGCAAAAAGAAAGTTTTCGTACAGCGTAGCCCGGAAGAAATCGAAGCCGAACGCAAGCGTGAACTGGATGAGCGTCGCGCAGTAGAAAATGCTGCTCGTCAGAAGGCTGAAGAAGAAGCCAAGCAGCGCGCCGAAGAAGAAGCGCGCCGCCAGCCTGCTGCTGCGCAGACCGCTACCAGCGACGCCGTTGCGGCGCCGGCTGCAGCTGCCGAACCTGTTCGCGAAAGCGCGCCGGTGGTTGCCGCTGCTCCAGCTCCGTCTGCTGATGTTCGCAACAAGCAGAACGAACAGCGCCGTCCTGACAAGCCGCGTGCCGACGACAACAATCGTCGCAGCGGTGGTGGTGATGGCGAGCGCAAAAACGCTCCGCATCGCGCATCGGTCAAAGAAAAAGCGCCGGCTCCACGTGTGGCGCCACGCACTACCGACGAAGAAAGCGATGGCTTCCGTCGCGGTGGTCGCGGCAAGGCCAAGCTGAAGAAGCGCAACGCCCACGGTTTCCAGAGCCCAACCGGCCCTGTCGTGCGTGATGTGCAGATCGGCGAGACCATCACTGTTGGCGATCTCGCCAATCAGATGTCGGTCAAGGCTGCTGAAATCATCAAGTTCATGTTCAAACTGGGTACTCCAGCGACCATCAACCAGGTGCTTGATCAGGAAACTGCTCAACTGGTAGCCGAAGAACTGGGCCACAAAGTGACCCTGGTCAGCGACACCGCTCTGGAAGATTCCCTGGCCGAGTCCCTGAAGTTTGAAGGTGAGTCGTTCTCCCGTGCGCCAGTCGTGACCGTAATGGGCCACGTTGACCACGGTAAAACGTCCCTGCTCGACTACATCCGTCGTGCCAAGGTAGCTGCTGGCGAAGCCGGTGGTATCACCCAGCACATCGGTGCATACCACGTTGAAACCGAACGCGGCATGGTCACCTTCCTCGATACCCCGGGTCACGCTGCGTTTACCGCAATGCGTGCTCGTGGTGCCAAGGCGACCGACATCGTGATTCTGGTGGTTGCAGCGGACGACGGCGTGATGCCGCAGACCATTGAAGCTGTTCAGCACGCAGTAGCGGCTGGCGTTCCACTGGTTGTTGCAGTGAACAAAATCGACAAGCCGGGCGCCGATCTTGATCGCATCCGTAGCGAGCTGTCGGTTCACGGCGTGACTTCCGAAGAGTGGGGCGGTGATACGCCGTTCGTACCGGTGTCGGCGAAAGTCGGTACTGGTGTGGACGAGCTGCTTGAAGCCGTTCTGCTGCAAGCTGAAGTTCTCGAACTGAAAGCAACTCCATCGGCTCCTGGCCGTGGCGTTGTGGTTGAATCGCGTCTCGACAAAGGTCGTGGCCCGGTTGCAACCGTTCTGGTTCAAGACGGTACCCTGCGCCAAGGCGACATGGTCCTGGTCGGTTCGAACTATGGCCGTGTGCGTGCCATGCTCGACGAGAACGGCAAGCCAATCAAAGAAGCCGGTCCTTCCATCCCTGTCGAGATCCTCGGCCTGGACGGTACTCCGGACGCTGGCGACGAGATGAGCGTGGTTGCCGACGAGAAGAAAGCCCGTGAAGTGGCTCTGTTCCGTCAAGGCAAGTTCCGCGAAGTCAAATTGGCTCGCGCTCATGCTGGCAAGCTGGAAAACATCTTCGAAAACATGGGTCAGGCCGAGAAGAAGACGCTCAACATCGTCCTCAAGTCCGACGTCCGTGGTTCGCTGGAAGCGTTGAACGGTGCCTTGAATGGCCTGGGCAACGACGAAGTACAAGTGCGCGTAGTGGGCGGCGGCGTTGGTGGTATCACCGAGTCCGACGCTAACCTGGCACTGGCTTCCAACGCTGTACTGTTCGGCTTCAACGTGCGTGCCGATGCTGGCGCACGGAAGATCGTCGAGCAGGAAGGTCTGGACATGCGTTACTACAACGTGATCTACGACATCATCGAAGACGTCAAGAAAGCCCTGACCGGCATGCTCGGCAGCGATGTTCGCGAGAACATCCTGGGTGTGGCCGAAGTGCGTGACGTGTTCCGTTCGCCGAAGTTTGGCGCGATCGCTGGTTGCATGGTGATCGAAGGTGTTGTGCACCGTAACCGTCCGATCCGTGTACTGCGTGAAGACATCGTTATCTTCGAAGGCGAGCTGGAATCCCTGCGCCGCTTCAAGGATGACGCTTCCGAAGTACGTGCCGGCATGGAATGCGGTATCGGCGTGAAGAGCTACAACGACGTCAAAGTCGGCGACAAGATCGAAGTCTTCGAGAAGGTTCAGGTTGCTCGCAGCCTCTAACTCGCGCACTTCAGGAGCCGTGATGGTCGGCCGCACTCAACAGTGTGGCGCATCACCCGGACTCTAAACGCAACGCCCGGTCTGGCTTTTGTCAGGCCGGGCGTTTGCCGCTTTCAGACCTTGCGGGTTTCGCCGCGGGGCAGTAACAGGTAACAAAATCATGGCAAAAGAATACAGCCGTACCCAACGTATCGGCGATCAGATGCAGCGCGAGCTGGCTCAACTGATCCGTCGCGAAGTCAAAGACCCGCGCGTCGGCCTGGTCACCATTACCGCAGTAGAAGTCAGCCGTGACGTTGGTCACGCGAAGATCTTCATCACCGTGATGGGCCAGGACAACGCCGAAGATATCGCGCAAAGCATCAAGGTGCTGAATGCCGCCGCAGGTTTCCTGCGGATGCAACTGGCCCGTGAAATGAAACTGCGCAGCGTGCCGCAATTGCACTTCCACTACGACGAATCCGTTGTCCGTGGTGCGCACCTGTCGGCCCTGATCGAGCGTGCCGTGGCTGAAGACAATCAGCATCCGGTCGCTGCTGAACCTGAAGACACCAAGGAGTAATTCGGTGGCTCAGGTCAAACGTATCCGTCGTAACGTCAGCGGTATCATCTTGCTCGACAAGCCGTTGGGGTTCACTTCCAACGCCGCGTTGCAGAAGGTTCGCTGGCTGCTCAATGCCGAGAAGGCCGGTCACACCGGCAGCCTCGATCCATTGGCCACCGGTGTCTTGCCGTTGTGCTTTGGTGAGGCCACCAAGTTCTCGCAGTACCTGCTCGATTCCGACAAGGCTTATGAAACCCTGGCGCAGCTGGGCAAGACCACCACCACGGCGGATGCCGAAGGTGAAGTTTTGCAGGAGCGCCCGGTGACCGTTGGTCGCACCGATATCGAGGCAGCATTGCCGAAATTTCGTGGGCAAATCAGTCAGATACCGCCGATGTACTCGGCGCTCAAGCGTGATGGCCAGCCGCTGTACAAGTTGGCGCGTGCAGGCGAAGTAGTGGAGCGCGAACCGCGTTCTGTTACTATTGCGCGCTTGGAATTACTGGCCTTCGAAGGCGATACTGCGCGACTTGCGGTGGATTGCAGCAAAGGCACCTATATTCGCACCCTGGTGGAGGATATCGGTGAGCAACTCGGTTGTGGTGCGTACGTCGCTGAATTGCGCCGTACCCAGGCCGGGCCTTTCACCCTGGCGCAGACCGTGACCCTCGAAGAGCTTGAGGCGGTTCATGCCGAAGGCGGCAACGAAGCGGTTGATCGCTTCCTGATGCCATCGGACAGCGGCCTGCAGGATTGGCCGCTGCTGCACTTCTCGGAAGCGAGCGCGTTCTACTGGCTCAACGGCCAGCCGGTGCGTGCCCCGGATGCTCCGAAGTTCGGCATGGTGCGGGTACAGGATCACAATGGTCGCTTCATCGGTATCGGTGAAGTGAGCGAAGACGGGCGCATTGCGCCACGTCGACTGATTCGGTCGGAATGACCGAAACCGGTCTGTGTCAAAGCAGGCTGGCGAGGGTGGCTGTTAACAGGCACGGTCACTACTCATTTATAGATACAGGGATTTGTCCCTGGCCTGTTGAAGTTGTTTCTTTGAAACAGCTTCCTGATAAAAGGATTGCCTCATGGCTCTCGACGTTCAAGAAAAAGCTCAAATCGTTGCTGACTACCAGCAAGCTGTTGGTGACACTGGTTCGCCAGAAGTGCAAGTTGCACTGCTGACCCACAACATCAACAAGCTGCAAGGTCACTTCAAGGCCAACGGTAAAGATCACCACTCCCGTCGTGGTCTGATCCGCATGGTAAACCAGCGTCGCAAGCTGCTGGACTACCTGAAAGGCAAGGATCTGGGTCGTTATCAGACTCTGATCGGTCGCCTGGGTCTGCGTCGCTAATCAGCGATTGCGCTATGAGGTTGGTTGTCTGTCGGACGTCTGCGGTTTACCGCCGACGGCTTGCAGGCTCCCAGCCTCAAGTTTTATCTGGATACACGTTTTACCCTGGACAGGCGTTGGGCCGATTCCCGACATTGCCCAAGAATTCGCAAGAAACCAGTTCCCCCAAGAGCCACAAAGAAGGTAGGACACCGTGAACCCGGTAATCAAAAAATTCCAGTTCGGTCAATCGACCGTTACCCTCGAGACTGGCCGTATCGCCCGTCAGGCCTCCGGCGCAGTATTGGTCACCGTTGACGACGACGTCAGCGTATTGGTGACTGTAGTCGGTGCAAAACAAGCCGATCCAGGCAAGGGCTTCTTCCCTCTGTCGGTTCACTACCAGGAAAAGACTTACGCTGCCGGTAAGATCCCTGGCGGTTTCTTCAAGCGTGAAGGCCGTCCTTCCGAGAAAGAAACCCTGACTTCCCGACTGATCGACCGTCCGATCCGTCCGCTGTTCCCAGAAGGCTTCATGAACGAAGTGCAGGTTGTCTGCACCGTCGTTTCCACCAGCAAAAAGACCGATCCGGACATCGCTGCGATGATCGGTACCTCGGCTGCCCTGGCCATCTCGGGCATTCCGTTCGACGGCCCGATCGGCGCCGCTCGCGTAGCTTTCCACGAAAGCACCGGCTACCTGCTGAACCCGACTTACGAGCAGCAAGCAGCTTCGAGCCTGGACATGGTCGTTGCCGGTACTTCCGACGCCGTACTGATGGTTGAATCGGAAGCCAAAGAGCTGACCGAAGACCAGATGCTGGGCGCGGTACTGTTTGCTCACGACGAGTTCCAGGTTGTGATCAACGCGGTTAAAGAACTGGCTGCCGAAGCTGCCAAGCCAACCTGGACCTGGGCTCCTGCGCCAGAAGCCACCGAACTGCTGGGCGCTATCCGTGCCGAGTTCGGCGAGGCGATCTCCCAGGCTTACACCATCACCGTCAAGGCCGACCGTTATGCGCGTCTGGGCGAGCTGAAGGATCAAGTCGTTGCCAAGCTGTCCGGTGAAGAAGGCCAGCCTTCTTCCAGCGAAGTCAAAGCCGCTTTCGGCGAAATCGAATACCGCACCGTTCGCGAAAACATCGTTAACGGCAAGCCACGTATCGACGGTCGCGACACCAAAACCGTACGTCCGCTGAACATCGAAGTCGGCGTTCTGCCGAAGACTCACGGTTCGGCGCTGTTCACCCGTGGTGAAACCCAGGCTCTGGTAGTCGCGACTCTGGGCACCGCCCGTGACGCACAGCTGCTGGACACCCTGGAAGGCGAGAAAAAAGACCCGTTCATGCTGCACTACAACTTCCCTCCGTTCTCGGTGGGCGAGTGTGGTCGCATGGGTGGCGCTGGTCGTCGTGAAATCGGTCACGGCCGTCTGGCCCGTCGTTCGGTTTCGGCCATGCTGCCAGCCGCTGACGTGTTCCCGTACACCATCCGCGTGGTTTCGGAAATCACCGAATCCAACGGTTCGAGCTCGATGGCTTCCGTTTGCGGCGCTTCCCTGGCCCTGATGGACGCTGGTGTGCCGATGAAGGCGCCGGTTGCCGGTATCGCCATGGGTCTGGTTAAAGAAGGCGAGAAATTTGCCGTCCTGACCGACATCCTCGGTGACGAAGACCACCTGGGCGACATGGACTTCAAAGTAGCCGGTACCGCCAAAGGCGTTACTGCGCTGCAGATGGACATCAAGATCAAGGGCATCACCGAAGAAATCATGGAGATCGCTCTGGGCCAAGCCCTGGAAGCGCGCCTGAATATCCTCGGTCAGATGAACCAGATCATCGGCCAGTCGCGTACCGAACTGTCGGCCAACGCTCCGACCATGATCGCGATGAAAATCGACACCGACAAGATCCGTGACGTTATCGGTAAAGGTGGCGCGACCATCCGTGCGATCTGCGAAGAAACCAAGGCTTCGATCGACATCGAAGACGACGGTTCGATCAAGATCTTCGGCGAAACCAAGGAAGCCGCTGAAGCTGCACGTCAGCGCGTTCTGGGTATCACCGCTGAAGCCGAGATCGGCAAGATCTACGTGGGCAAGGTTGAGCGCATCGTCGACTTCGGCGCATTCGTCAACATCCTGCCGGGCAAGGACGGTCTGGTGCACATCTCGATGCTGAGCGACGCTCGCGTAGAGAAAGTGACCGACATCCTGAAAGAAGGCCAGGAAGTGGAAGTGCTGGTACTGGACGTGGACAACCGCGGCCGTATCAAGCTGTCCATCAAAGACGTGGCAGCGGCCAAGGCTTCGGGCGTTTAATCAGCCCAAAGCGTTAGCGCAATAAAAATGCCCCGCCGTGAAAACGGTGGGGCATTTTTTTGTCTGTGAAATACCCGGACATTCTGCGAAGTTGCCGGACTTCAAGACCGGTGCTAGGTTTAGCCCACCGCCCGTGTAGCTCAGCCGGTAGAGCAGCGCACTCGTAACGCGAAGGTCGCAGGTTCGATTCCTGTCTCGGGCACCACATCAACGTTCTTCGGCGTTCGGCAACTTTCACACCATCATTCCTATGCCGTCGCCACCAATATCACCAAGTCCTGGTTCTTCAGATTCCATCGGCATGGCAAGTGGCGCCGTATGTCGCTAGGCATTTACCAGGAAATTACCTTAAGGAAGCCCGCGACCTGCAAAATCGCGCCTGGGCGCTAGAGCCAACGGCACAGCCTAATCGCTAAACGGTTGGTCCCAGGCAGGCACCTGTTCGCGTAGTGACCAGTGGCCAGATGCAATCGTGATAGTATCCCGAAAATTTCAGTCGACAGGGTATGTCACAAAATGAGCACAAGACAGATTGGAGGGCTAACGGCCCTCCGATTTTTTGCGGCATTCGCGATTCTTATTCACCACGCCAAAGGGAATTTTTTTCCACCGGAATTTCTGGCAGGACTTCCGCTTGATGCTGGGGTGACTTTTTTCTTCGTGTTGTCCGGTTTTATTCTTTCTCACGTTTATTCGGAAAAAGGAATTCGCGGAGGACTGTCGAGGTTTTATGTTGCTCGGTTTGCACGGCTTTGGCCAGCACATGCATTTTGCACATTGATGCTACTGGCCTGCATTCCCTATCAGCGCGAGTTGTTAGAGTCAGCCAGTAACGTCTATACACTGATTCTGAACTTGTTGATGCTGCACGCAGCAGTTCCAATTCCTGATGTCTACTTCTCGTTCAACGCTGTCTCTTGGAGTATTTCCACAGAGATATTCTTTTACATGGCGTTCCCGCTGTTGCTGCTGTGGTTCTCCAGCACGCCAGTGTTGAAGCTTTGTGCGGCAATAGCTTTTGGCGGGTTGTTCGCGTATGCGCTGGACGCGCTCGGCGTTGTCTATTACGCCGCAGATAAACTTAATCAGATTTCATCGCACGGTTTGGTTTACATCAGTCCGGTTAGTCGAATTCAAGAGTTCATGCTTGGCATTGTTTGTCAGCGGCTTTTGTCTGGTGCACAACTGGATGCAGTCAAGAAAGGTCCGGCTACTGTTCTAGAAATTCTGGCAATTCTGTCGATTATCTTTGTTACACCATTCCTAAGCTCTTCAGCGTCTGTGATCGTTGGGGCTTCGCATATTGCGTTATCTGAGTTTTTTCGGCATTCATCGATGGCGTTGCTCTTTGCCGCCGTCATCACATGCTTCTATATGGACAAAGGTATCGTGTCGCGCGCCTTGTCGTGGCGGCCCCTAGTGTTCCTTGGCGAAATCAGTTTCTCTGTTTACTTGATTCACCAAGTCGTAATCCGTCTGACGACACAGGAACAGTTACTGTCTGACTACGGCCCCTACACTCGGTTTTGGTTTGTAGCGATCACGTCCATCGCCTGTGCGGCGCTCATCTGGAAGTTCGTAGAGAAACCGTGCCAGAAGGGGATCATGCGGTTCTACGATTTAACTCGCCCGAAGCTCAAACCGTCCGAGTCTGTCAATTGAGCCGCTGGCCCTCGCAAGGAGGGCCAGCACTTCACAAAAAGTACATCGTTTAGCCAGAAGAAAATCTCAGCTCTATTTATTCAGGATAGTGCTGGGGTTTTCCGTCTGGGTTGGGGTCCTGTCTCAACACCATTTTCTCTACTTTACCTTGCGGCTCAGATCCTCGACGGTACGTTTGAGCTGATCCATCGCCCGATCCTGATCGTTGATTTTCTGCTTCAGATTCGAAATCTCGCTGCTGTTCGAGTTGGAACTGGAGCCACTGTTGCGCTTGAGGTCTTCGACCTGACGACCTAGCGTGTCCAGTTCACGGTCCTGGTCTTTGACCTTGTTTTTCAGATCATCGATTTCCTTGCCGCTGGAGCTGGAGTTCGAACCGTTGCTGCGTTTGAGCTCTTCGATCTGCCGCGACTGGTCACTGATCGTATCGCGCATTTTTTGCAGTTCGTCGACGCTGATGTCGCTTCTGATGACGACATCTTTGCCGTAATCGTTGTGAATCAGGGCAACCTTGTCGCCGTAGGAGGAACTGCTACTGCTCAACTCGACAGCCATTGCGTTTGCAGGCAGGGCCAGAACAGCCATCAGCGCGGTAGCGGGCACAACAGAGAGAATCTTCGAAAAGCTGCGCATCACTGGTTTTCCTTGTGAACAGCGGAGACGTGCCGAAGTGGCACATCGCTATGACTCGAAATCCGCATTTATGTTCCGCAGGTCAACTTTTTGTGCGAGAGATGTAAAGAGCCGTGTAATTCGTCATGCAAACGTCCTATATTCAGTGCCTGCATGAGCATCGCCCAGCAGTTTTCAGATGATCCCGAATGGTTCCGAAGGCCGGAAAAATCCGCGTCAGAGAGATCCTTGATGATCCAGATCCATCCTCCATTCTTACGATCAGCGAGAACGCCATGACCGAACTAACTCAAGAGCAACGTCACGAACAAGCGCTGGAAAAGTACAAGCTTGATGCGCCCCAGCTGCTGGAAGAGATCAAGGATCTCAGTTCCGACGATCAGAAAGACCAGATTCAGTGGGCATTCGAAGACGAAGCCGAAGCCCAGGGCCTGCAGCCGTGGGAGCTGACACTCAAGTACACGAGCACGCCGCAGGAGTTCGAGGCACAGCGCCTTGTGCTGCACAAAGAGGCGGCCGAAGTGCTGGGTGTCGAGTGGGACGAGTACTGCGAGATGAATAATCTGGTGGTCTGAAACAAAAACGCCAGCCTCAACCGGGCTGGCGTTTTTTATTGCGTGAATCCTTCAGAGGCTCAAGCGCATCGACAGGTCCACCGCTTTGACATCCTTGGTCATCGCGCCAATCGAGATGTAGTCCACCCCGGTTTCGGCGATCGGCAGCAGTGTGCTTTCGTTGATGCCGCCGCTGGCTTCCAGTTTCGCCTTGCCGCCGTTCAGGCGCACGGCTTCGCGCATGTCATCCAGGCTCAGTTCGTCGAGCATGATGATGTCGGCGCCGGCGGCCAGTGCCTCTTTCAGCTCCTCCAGACTTTCCACTTCGACTTCCACCGGTTTGCCCGGCGCAATCTTGTGCGCGGCGGCAATGGCCTGCGGGATGCCACCGCTGGCGGCGATGTGGTTTTCCTTGATCAGGAACGCGTCGTACAGACCGATGCGATGGTTGTGGCAGCCACCGCAGGTCACCGCGTATTTCTGCGCCAACCGCAGGCCTGGCAGGGTTTTTCGGGTGTCGAGCAACTTGACCTGAGTGGTGCCGACGAAATCGGCCAGGTACTGCGCGCGCGTGGCCACACCGGACAGCAGTTGCAGGAAGTTCAGCGCACTGCGTTCACCGGTCAGCAGCGAACGGGCCGGGCCTTCCAGATGAAATAGCGGTTGATTGGGCTTTACCCGCTCGCCATCGATCACTTGCCAGTGCACCGCGACCCGCGGATCAAGCTGGCGAAACACTGCATCGACCCAAGCGGTGCCGCAGATGACAGCTGCGTCGCGAGTGATGATGGTGGCTTTGGCCAGACGTTCGGCCGGGATCAGTTGCGCGGTAATGTCGCCGCTGCCGATGTCTTCGAGCAACGCACGGCGCACGTTGGCTTCGATTTCGGCGGTCAAATCGGCGAGACGTAGATTCGGCATAACGGGCTCCACAAACAAAGTGGTTCGATTATAGGGGCATGGCGCGAGCCAACCCAAGGCGAGAACGCGCGTGCCAGCCTGCATCCGGTCGATTTTCTTTGAGCAAAACCGGCCAGGCGTGGTCACTGAAAGGGGCTGTATAGGGGAAACCCTGACGGCTATGGCGCCGGGTGCAAGTTATGAAAGATAATTCGCCTTGCATTTGACGTCATAGCTTTGACGTGTAGAGCGGCCAAAGTTGTTGAGACCTGAGGGAGCGAGCTTGCTCGCGAAAGCGCAGTGTCAGTCACCAACAATGTCACTGACAGATCGCCTTCGCGAGCAAGCTCGCTCCCACAGGAGGCTTATGTTGAAAGTGACCGAACGAATCACCGTTTCAGGAGGCTTGGATGCACAACGACGGGAAAGTAGTGCCTTTGCACAAGGCTGCTACCGATCAGGCGAATCATTCGCCGCTCGCCCGCCTGCCTGTGATTCTGCTTCAGGTTCGCGACAAGGCTGCCCAGCAACTGCGTCACGGTTTGCAGGAACTGTTCGATAACGCCGACGACACACTGTTTGAAATGGCCGACCGGGCGCGCAACGACATTGAGCAGAACATCTTTTTCGAAGCCATGCGCGACCTGCGCCTCAAGCGTAAAAACATCGAGCGCGGCTTTCTTGAGCAATTCTTCGAAGCCTTCGTCGGTCTGACGCAATACGATCCCACGCACAACACGCTGCCCCATGCCTTGATATACGACGAGTTGGCCCCCCGCAGCGACGACATGGAGCGCAGCGTGGCGGTCGAGACCATGGTTGGTCGCGTACTCAAGCGTGACGGCTTCGCGCTCGATCAACTGACCGCGCGGCTTAACGCGCTGCTCGGCAACACCCTCGACGATCAACACAACCCGCTTGGCCCGGCGATGCTTTGCGAGTTTTTCCTGCAGGCCGGGCGAAACCTGGGCGTGGAGATCAAGGTCAAGCTGATCCTGCTCAAACTCTTCGAGCGTTATGTCTTGACCGACACCGAGCAGCTTTACGCCGAAGCAAATCAATTGCTGCTCGCCACCGGAGTGTTGCCCGAGCTGAAAGCGGCCCCGGCGCGCCGTGCGATTGATCGTGCGATCGCCAATGTGAACAGCGATGAAAGCGACGACACGCCGCCCGTCGACGAAGGCGTGCAGGAGGTTTTCGCCGCACTGCAGCAACTGCTCGCGCACGTCCGTGGCAGTGTCGCGCCGACGCTGGAATCCAGCGTTGCGGCGCAGCCGATTTCCACTCGCGACCTGCTGCGCCTGCTCTCGCACTTGCAACAGTACGTGCCGACGCTGGCGGCTCAGGATGACTTCGATCTGCGCAATCAGCTCGAACAACTGCTGACCCGGGTCAGCGTCAGAAGTGGCAAATCGCGGATCGTGGGCGATGCGGACGAAGACGTGATCAATCTGATTGCCATGGTCTTCGACTGCATTCTTGAAGACCGCAATGTGCCGGATTCGCTCAAGGCCCTGATCGCCCGGTTGCAGATCCCGATGCTCAAGGTCGCGGTGCTCGACAAGAGTTTCTTCAGCCGCAGCAGTCATCCGGCGCGGCGCCTGCTCAACGAAATCGCCGAGGCGGCCATGGGCTGGGGCGGCTGCGACGGTGAGGCGCGCGACAGCTTGTACCTGCGTATCGAACAAGTGGTGCAGCGTCTGCTGACCGATTTTGTCGATGATCCGGCGATTTTCTCCGAGTTACTGGCTGATTTTCTCGCCTTCACCAGCGATGAGCGCCGCCGCAGCGAGTTGCTTGAACAGCGCCTGCGTGACGCCGAAGAGGGGCGAGCGAGAACCGAGCTGGCGCGGCGCCGGGTCGAGCGGGCGTTGAATCAAGCGCTGCTGGGTAAAGTACTTCCACCGTCCGTGGTCACCTTCGTACAGGACGCCTGGAGCAAAGTATTGCTGTTGACGTGCCTCAAGCATGGTGATCAGTCAGCCGAATGGCAGGCCGATGTGCAGACCATGGAGCAATTGATCTGGAGTGTGCAGCGTCATGAAGACGCTGAATCCAGCTTGCGCTTGCTGGCACTGGTGCCGGGGTTGCTCAAGTCGCTGCGTGATGGTCTGAGCAGTTCGGCGTTTGACCCCTTTGCCACCAGCGAGTTTTTCAGTGAACTGGAAGCCCTGCATGTGCAGGTACTGGAGCGTTCCGTTGCGGCTGATCAGGCCGCGCCCATGATCGAGGTGTCGCAGCAGATCGTGCTGCAAACCGCCGACGACAGCAGCATGGCATTGACGTCGGTACGCTTGCCCCACGATGCCGCCGGTCTGCGCCAGGTCGAGCAACTGCGCCTGGGCAGTTGGGTGGCGTTTCAGGAAGACGATGAACACAGTCTGCGCTGCAAACTGGCGGCCATCATCGAAGCCACCGGCAAGTATGTATTTGTCGATCGCACCGGCATGAAGGTGCTGGAGCGCAGCCGTAGCGCGCTGGCCGTGGAATTCGAGCGCGGCGCGGTACGTGCGCTGGATGACACCTTGCTGTTCGACCGCGCGCTGGAGTCGGTGCTGGGCAATCTGCGGCGACTCAATCGCGGCAAGTGATCGCACGCCGGGGGCTGATCGCGGCATACTGGGCGCCTACACAGTCGGCGTTGAAGGAATCGGTATGCAGTTGGATCCCGCTAGCGGGTGGTGTCACGGGGTGCAGGTCTGCCCATCGCCCAACTTCAATGAACGCCCGGCGGGCGAAATTTCCCTGTTGGTCATTCACAACATCAGCCTGCCGCCGGCGCAGTTTGCCACGGGCAAGGTGCAGGAGTTTTTCCAGAATCGTCTGGATGTCACCGAACACCCCTACTTTGCCGGGATCGCTGACCTGCGCGTCTCGGCGCATTTTCTGATTGAACGTGACGGCAAGGTCACCCAGTTTGTCTCCTGTCTTGAGCGGGCGTGGCATGCCGGCGTGTCGGTCTTCGAAGGACGGGAAACCTGTAACGATTTTTCCGTGGGCATCGAGCTCGAAGGCACTGATGATCTACCGTTCACCGACGCGCAGTATCAGGCGTTGACGGCGTTGACCCGCCAATTGCAAAGCGCATTTCCGGCCATCACCGGCGCCCGCATTTGTGGGCACAGCGATATAGCACCCGGGCGTAAGACCGATCCTGGCCCGGCATTCGACTGGGCGCGTTATCGCGCAGCCCTGGCACAAGAGGAAGGACAATGAGTTTTCTGGTGTTACTGCTGGCGTTGTGGATCGAGAAGTTTTCGGCCCTGCGCCATCGGGTTCAACGCGATGGCGGATGGATCCGCGAACTGAACAAACTCGAAACCAGCGCGCGGCTGGCCAAACAGCCCTGGCTGGTGCTGACGATTCTGGTGCTGTTTCCGGTGGCGTTGCTGGCGCTGTTGCTAGTGGTGCTGGAGCCGGTGGCCTACGGCTTGCTGGCGTTGCCGGTGCATTTGCTGGTGGTGATTTACAGCCTGGGGCGCGGCGACTTGCTTGGCGGTCTTGGGCCGTTTCGCGATGCCTGGCGTCGCGAGGATCTGCAAGCGGCGGCACATGTGGCCAAACGCGATCTGAACATTTGCGCCGACAGCGGTGAGCAGTTGCTTGAAAGCGTGCAGGGGCATCTGCTGTGGCAGGCTTATCAGAGCTTTTTTGCGGTGATCTTCTGGTATTTCGTGCTCGGCCCGGTGGCGGCATTGGCGTATCGCCTGCTGGCGCTGGCCCAAGAGCACGGTCAGAACCCGGCTCTGGTCGAGCGCGCCGCGCAACTGCGGCATGCCTTCGACTGGCTGCCAGTGCGCTTGCTGGCCGCGAGTCTGGCGCTGGTCGGCAACTTTGTCGCGGTCAGTCGGGTGATGCTGCATGAATTGCTCAACTGGAATATCAGCGCGGCGCAACTGATCAATCGGGTCGGTCTGGCGGCGGGGGAGATTCCACCTCCCGTGGTCGGGCCGGACGGCATCAACACCCTCGATTGCCTGTGGGAACTGCTGCTGCGCGCGGCGGTGCTGTGGTATGCCGGGTTTGCCTTGTGGACGGTTCTGGTTCACTGATTCAGGAAAGATCAAAAGATCGCAGCCTGCGGTAGCTCCTACGAGGAGGTCTGTGTGTCGCGGGCTGCGATGTCGTTAACCTTAAGTTACAAAACCTCCCTTCGATTTGAGCTATACAGAGATGGCGCCCGATAGTGGCTATCTGCTGTCGCCCCGCGCCTGCCAATAAAAACAAGAAAAACCAAGGGAGACTTCCAGTGAAGAGCTTGCTCTATCCCGCCGTCTCGCTGATGAACCGTCTGAGCTTCGGCATGAAGTTCAGCCTGATCAGCGTGCTGTTCCTGGTGCCGATGCTGGTGACCAATTTCTATCTGGTGCGCGATTCCTATCGCGAATTCCAGGGCACTCGGGTCGAACTGCAAAGCCTCGATCTGCTGGGCAGCAGCCTGGCCCTGCGCCGGGATCTGGAAACCCTCAACAATCTGGTGCAGATCAACGTCACCCTCGGCCAGTCCGGCAAGGCCGGCAATGTCGAGGCGCAGATCACCACCCTCGAGCAAGCGGTTTTGACGCGCTTGCAAGGGCTGACAGCGATGACCGACGATCCCCAACAGATTCAGGTGTTCGACGGCAAACGCGATGAAATGATCGCCGCGTTCAAGGCCCAGCAAACGGAAAACTCGCTGCAAAGCAAAAGCGCGCTGATCGGCAAATTGTTGGCCAGTGCGCAGATTTTCAGCCAGATCGTCAGCAGTCAGGCCGGACTCAGCCGCGATAATCAGAGCGATATCCGTCAGCTCAGCGAACTGGTCACCCTGATCACGCCGACCGTCACGCAAACCCTCGGCGAAGGCCGGGCCATGGGTTCGTATTCATTGGGCCAGGGTTTTCTTAACAGTTCGTCGAGCACGCGTTTTGATGAGCTGATGGTGCAGATCGAAAAACTCCAGGCCGAATACGGCCTGAAGCTGCAGGACGCCCTCGGCTCCAGCAAAGCCGCGCGGGAAAACCTCAGCGCGGCGGCCGAGAGCAGCAAGGGCTCGCTGAAACAGGCCAGCGAACTGTTCGAAGAACAAGTGGTGATGGCTGACACGCTCGATGCACCGTGGCAGGCGTTTTACGATCAGGTCACCGGGCTGATCGACCGGACTTACCAGCTCAACGAAGCCACGTTGAAATTCCTCGACACTCAATTGCAGCAACGTCTGGCGCAAAACCGCACGCACATGGTCTTGCAGGCGGTGGCGCTGTCGGTGGTGTTTGTGCTGATTTTCTACCTTTACGGTGGTTTCTACGCCTCGACCCGCACCACGCTGAAACGCTTGGGCGCGATGATGGACAAGGTCGCGGCCGGCGACATGACGGTCAACTTCAAGGCCAACAGTCGCGATGAATTGGGTGAGTTGGGCGAAGTGTTCAATGGCACGGTGCGCAAGATTCATGACTTGATCGAGCGCGTGGGGCAGACCGTCGCCGAGGTCGAGCGCCAGGCCGGGCAGGTTGAAAGCGTCTCGGCGCAAAGCAACCAGGCGGTCGCCGGACAGCGCACGCAGATTGAGCAAGTGGCGACGGCGATGAATCAGATGTCGGCAACCTCACTGGAGGTGGCGCGCAGTGCCGCCGCAGCGGTGAGCAGTGCCCACAGTGTGAATGACGAGACTATCAGCGGTCGCGGTCTGGTCGAATCACAACAGGGCAGCATTGCCGCGCTGGCCAGCGAAATCGATCAGTCGGTGTTGGTGATCAACCAGTTGGCCAGTGACAGCCAGGCGATCAGTCGCGTACTGGAAGTGATCAAGAGCATCGCCGAACAAACCAACTTGCTCGCGCTCAACGCCGCGATCGAAGCAGCCCGTGCTGGCGAGCAGGGACGCGGTTTTGCTGTGGTTGCCGACGAAGTGCGCACCCTGGCCAAACGCACCCAGCAATCGACCGAAGAAATCGAACAGATGATCGCCAAACTGCACGGCGGCGTCGGCGCGGCGGTGAAAGCCATGGGCGTCAGCCATCAGATGGCCAATGGCACGGTCGGGCAGTCGGAGAAGGTCCAGCAGGCGCTGGAAAACATCCTCGGCGCGGTGGGCATGATCGTCGATCAGAACCAGCAGATCGCCGCTGCGGTTGAACAGCAAACGGCAGTGGCCCACGACATCGACCAGAACATTGTCGAGATCAACCGCGCCGGCGAACGTACGGCGCAAGGTGCGCACCAGACCGAAGATGCCAGCCGGGCGTTGTCGGCCCAGGTGGTAGAACTCAAACAGCTGATCAGCGCCTTCCGCGTCTGAGGCACGCACGAAACCTGTGGGAGCGAGCCTGCTCGCGAATGCAATCTGTCAGTGACATCTCTGTCACCTGACACATCGCCTTCGCGAGCAGGCTCGCTCCCACCGGGTTCTGGGTTATATCAGAACCTTTTGTAGTACTTTTTCACTTCGGCCCGTAAGCCCAATCCTGTTTCTCTGCAGACTCTGGCATTTCCCCTGCAATGAGCCAGTATCCATACCCAATCGTTCGGTAGAGGAGGCCGCTCATGTCTGCCGCAACTCTGGGAGTCCAGGGCCGTTGTGCTCATTGCCAGACCACGCTGCTGCTCAAACCGTGGCAACTCAATGCCATCTCGATCAATGAACCGTTCAGCTGCGAGCAGTGCCAGCAAGCGCTGGAGCTGCGTTGCCCGCAACAGATCAAGCGCTTCAAGTCCCTCGATTCACTGGCGCTACTGCGTTTCAGCGCTTCAGTAACAGTCTGCACCGCGCTGCTGGTGGCGTTGGCGATGGAATGGGTGGGATTGCTTAGCGTCACCGAGCAACTGAACGCATCACTGATCACGATCTTCGTGTACTTCGTGGTCGTCCGTTACGCGCGCCAGCGTCAGCATCTGACGCTGGTTCTGGAGGCCGCCAAGGCGCATGCCGACTGATTTGTAGGCGCTGTCGAGTGAAAAGAGGCTGCGATCTGTTGATCTTTTCTTCAAGCCAGGATCAAAAGAGCAATCACTCGATGCATGCATAACGCCTGCGGCCACCTCAACGCTATCGGTGGGCTGAGTGAATGTTATCGGCAGGAAATAATTGGCAACGGGAACAGTTGAACGCTATGTGATCAGGTATAAAAAACACCGCAAGATCAGCGATAGCCGTTTGTCGGGACTGTCAGGTTTGACAGTAGAGCATGATGAAATAGTCAGATTTACTAATGTTGGCCTAACAAAGGCTGCACTTATATTTCGACTATTGTTATCCCGATCCATGGAGCGATCATGAAAGATAAAGATGCTACTCCCGGCTCTACAAAAAACATCGAGAACGTCACTGAGAAAAATATTCTCACGAGCGAGGAGATTGATAAGTTATCCAAAGGTGCAAAAACCTACGAGGGGATTTTGATTGCGGATAATAGAGTCTATCGTGGGCAAATTAAATATACTTACTGGTGGGGTAATGACGGCGGAATGTTTTATTGCTATGCGTCCCACTACACCATTAATGATCCAGACGGTTTTAGCCGGCATAAGGCGAACATCCATTTCAGTTTTGATTCAAACCAGTGGTGGGGAATCGACTCTCCGGACAGCATGCGCCAAGACAATCAATGGAATCCTTGGCGCGTCGGAGGTTATATAGGGGCAAATAGACGAGCCCGCGTTTATGTCAGATTCGTTTTTGACCTTCCCTTCGCAGATGTGAGTGGAGAAAACTCCATTTATTATACGTACCCTTGACAGCAATATACTGTGTGAGGGGTAAGTCGAAGTCTGGTTGTCTTGCTCGACATGTAAGGAAGCAGTCAGGTATGCGAGCGGCTGTTGTTGGGTTTGTGGTGTCGAAGCAGTCGTTCGTTTTGTTTTTTATTTTTATAAGGTTTTTGTTAGAGTCGCGGGCCTTTTAAGGTTAGTGGTTGGGGCATTCAAGGCTATTCGCGTTTACAAGAGCTGAACCCGATATGGTCTAATGCCAATCAAATAATTCCTCGATATTAGCGGTACTTTGTCTGGCCAATTGCTGGGTTGTGATGCTCATCAACTCGGCCAGCACCTCACAAATCGCCGGCAAATGCGCCGGGCTGTTGCGCTGACCGGGAAACATCGCGGGCGCCATGTCCGGCGAATCGGTTTCCAGCACGATCGACTCCAGCGGCAATTGCGCAATCACTCGATGCATGCGCAACGCCTGTGGCCAGGTCGGCGCGCCGCCCAGACCCAGTTTGAAACCCAGTTTGATGTACTCCCGCGCTTCTTCACGGCTGCCGGCAAAGGCGTGGATGATTCCCGCGCGTTTGAGCTTGAAGCGTTTGAGCGTTGAGATCACTGCCGCATGACTACGGCGAACGTGGATTAATGCCGGTAATTCGAAATCCGCGGCCAGTTGTAGCTGCGCCTCGAACAGCGCCTGTTGCCGCTCGCGGTCGAGGGTTTCGATGAAGTAATCCAGACCGATCTCGCCCACCGCACACAACTGCCGATGACCGCGCAATCGCGTCAGCCAATCTCCGAGTGCCGACAAATCTTCGGGGCGATGCTGATCGAGATACACCGGGTGCAGACCGAATGCCGCGTATAAATCCGCATCGCTCTGCACCAGATCCCACACCCGTTGCCAATTACCCTCATGGACACCCAACACCACCATCCGCCGCACCCCGAGGGCGCGGCTTTCGGCGAGCAACGCCGAGCGGTCGGCGTCGAAGTCGGGGAAGTCGAGGTGGGTGTGGCTGTCGATCAGCTCCACGGCTCAGTCCCGGTGAATACGCTGCTTGAAGGTGCGCGCAATGGCCTGCACGCCAGGCTTGTACTCCGACTGCTCGACAGCGGCCAGCGCCAGTTCCAGCGCCTGGTCGGCGATCAACTGGTGTTGCTGGGCCATGGCGTTGACCGGCAGCGGCAGGAAATCCAGCAACTGCGTATCGCCGAAGGTGCCGAGGCGCAGCGGCCGCGATTTCAGCGGGAAGTCATGCAGCGCATCGAACACGCCTTGTAGCAGCACGTAGGAAGTCGTCACCAACGCGTCGGGCAAATGTCCCAGACGTTGCAGGAGTTCTTCCATCAGTTGCTTGCCGCACTCACGGCTGAAGGATTCGGCGTGTTCGACCAGCACTTCGCCTTTGAAGTCGACCAGCGCCTCTTTGAAACCGGCGGCACGTTCCTGGCTGATGCTCAGTTCCGGGCGCGCGCCGAGCAGCACAATCTGCTTCGGTTGCGGATCGAGCAGGCTCTGGGTCAGGTGCAGGCTGGCTTCGCGGTCGTCACTGATCACCGAGCAGAAATGTTCCGGCTCCATGACCCGGTCGATGGCGATGATCGGCAGCCCTTTGGCCTGCAACTGCCGATAGCTGTCATCGCCGGCGGGCAGGCAACTGGCGACGATCAACGCATCACAACGACGCGCGCGGAACAGTTGCAGCAACTGCCGCTCGCTGTCCGGCGCATCGTCGGAGCTGGCGATCAGTAATTGATAGCCGCGCGCTCGCGCACCTTGTTCGAGCAGCTTGGCGATCCGCGCGTAACTGGGGTTTTCCAGATCCGGCAGAATAAAGCCCAGCGTGCGCGTATGCCGACTGCGCAGCCCGGCCGCTTGAGGGTTTGGCGTGAAGCCGTGCAGATCGACCACCGCCCGCACCCGCTCGACGGTGGCGTTACTGATGCGTTGCTGTTCGGCCTTGCCGTTGATGACGTAGCTGGCGGTGGTCACGGACACTCCGGCCAACCGCGCGATATCACTGAGTTTCAACCCGGGATTTCCTTGTTTTTTCGAGCTTGCCGCGACATTTTCGCCAATCCTACCCGATTAGGGCAGGCGACTATTGTCGCAGCGCATCCGACAAGTTGGACTTCAAGGATGGGACATTATCGAGTAACGTGCCGATCAATCTAGATTAAACGTTTCAGCAAGCGTATTTTCTACGTTTTAGACGTCTTTGGCCGGTTCTGCCGTGAAACCGCCAAAACTGCCGCTGAAAAGCAAAGCGGTAAAGCGCCTAAGCTGCAAACCATCCAAAACAATACCTGGCACTCATGAAGCGCCAAAAAGGAGATCGCATGCTCGAGCTCACTATAGAGCAGATATCCATGGGCCAATCGGCTGTGGATAAACCCGCTGCCCTGCAACTGCTCGCCAATCACCTGGTGGCCGATGGTCTGGTTGCCGACGGTTACCTCGCTGGATTGCAGGCACGGGAAGCCCAGGGCTCGACCTTTCTCGGTCAAGGTATTGCCATTCCCCACGGGACCCCGGAAACCCGCGATCAGGTGTTCGCCACTGGCGTGCGCCTGATGCAGTTCCCGGAAGGCGTGGATTGGGGCGATGGCCAGATCGTTTATCTGGCGATTGGCATTGCCGCCAAATCCGACGAACACCTGCGCCTGCTGCAACTGCTGACCCGTGCCCTCGGCGAGACCGATCTGGGCCAGGCCCTGCGTCGCGCCAGTTCACCTGAGGCGCTGCTGAAATTGCTGCAAGGCGCGCCGCAGGAACTGGCGCTCGATGCGCAGATGATTGGCCTCGGTGTCTCGGCCGACGATTTCGAAGAACTGGTCTGGCGTGGCGCGCGTCTGCTGCGTCAGGCCGATTGTGTGAGCAACGGTTTTGCCGGCGTGTTGCAGCAGGTCGAAGCGCTGCCGCTGGGCGATGGTTTGTGGTGGCTGCACAGCGAGCAAACGGTGAAGCGTCCGGGCCTGGCGTTTGTTACGCCGGACAAACCGATGCGCTACCTCGGTCAGCCGCTTAGCGGTCTGTTCTGCCTGGCCAGCCTCGGCGAGGCACATCAAGCGTTGCTTGAACGCCTGTGTGCGTTGCTGATCGAAGGTCGCGGCCATGAATTGGGCCGCGCTACCAGCAGTCGCAAAGTTCTCGAAGTGCTCGGCGGTGAATTGCCCGCCGACTGGCCGAGCGCGCGTATTGCCCTGGCCAACGCCCACGGTCTGCACGCGCGCCCGGCGAAGATCCTCGCGCAACTGGCGAAGAGTTTTGATGGCGAGATTCGCGTGCGCATCGTCGACGGTCAGGACAGCGCCGTGTCGGTGAAGAGTCTGAGCAAACTGCTCAGCCTTGGCGCCCGTCGTGGTCAGGTGCTGGAGTTGATCGCCGAGCCGAGCATTGCCGCCGACGCTTTGCCGGCACTCTTGGCCGCTATCGAAGAGGGTCTCGGCGAAGAAGTCGAGCCGCTGCCAGCGGTGAGCCAGCAACGCGAAGTCATCGCCGACATCGCCGAAGTGCTGCTCGCCCCGGCCTCCGGCAGCCAGTTGCAAGCAATCCCGGCGGCACCCGGCATCGCTATCGGCCCGGCACACATCCAGGTGCAGCAAACCATCGATTATCCGCTGCGGGGCGAGTCCGCTGCCATCGAACGCGAACGTCTCAAGCAAGCGCTCAGCGATGTGCGCAGCGATATTCAGGGCCTGATCGAGCGCAGCAAAGCCAAAGCCATCCGCGAGATCTTCATCACCCATCAGGAAATGCTCGACGACCCGGACCTCACCGACGAAGTCGACACCCGCCTCAAACAAGGCGAAAGCGCCGAAGCGGCATGGATGGCGGTGATCGAAGCGGCGGCCAAACAGCAGGAATCGTTGCAGGACGCCTTGCTCGCCGAGCGTGCGGCGGATCTGCGTGACATCGGTCGCCGCGTGCTGGCGCAACTGTGTGGCGTGCAGACCGCGAGCGAGCCTGAACAACCGTACATTCTGGTGATGGACGAAGTCGGCCCGTCCGACGTCGCGCGGCTGGACCCGGCGCGTGTCGCGGGGATTCTCACCGCACGCGGCGGCGCCACCGCGCACAGTGCAATCGTTGCGCGAGCGCTCGGGATTCCGGCGCTGGTTGGCGCTGGCGCGGCAGTGTTGCTGCTGCAACCGGGCACGCCATTGCTGCTCGACGGCCAACGCGGTCGCCTGCACGTCGACGCCGATGCCGCGACTCTGCAACGCGCCACCGAAGAACGCGATACCCGCGAACAACGGCTGAAGATTGCCGCCGAACAACGTCATCAACCGGCACACACCACCGACGGTCACGCCGTCGAAGTCTTTGCCAACATTGGCGAAAGCGCTGGCGTGATCAGCGCGGTGGAGCAGGGCGCCGAAGGCATCGGTCTGCTGCGTACCGAACTGATTTTCATGGCCCATCCGCAAGCACCGGACGAAGCCACGCAAGAAGCCGAATACCGCCGCGTCCTCGATGGCCTCGCCGGTCGACCGCTGGTGGTGCGTACGCTGGACGTCGGTGGCGACAAACCGCTGCCGTATTGGCCGATTGCCAAGGAAGAAAACCCGTTCCTCGGCGTGCGCGGCATTCGCCTGACCTTGCAGCGCCCACAGATCATGGAAGCGCAATTGCGCGCCTTGCTGCGTTCGGCGGATAACCGTCCGTTGCGGATCATGTTCCCGATGGTCGGCAGCGTCGAAGAATGGCGTCAGGCCCGCGACATGACCGAGCGTCTGCGCCTGGAAATCCCGGTGGCCGATCTGCAACTGGGGATCATGATCGAAGTGCCGTCCGCCGCGTTGCTGGCGCCGGTGCTGGCCAAGGAAGTCGACTTCTTCAGCGTCGGCACTAACGACCTGACCCAGTACACACTAGCCATCGACCGTGGTCACCCGACGCTGTCGGCGCAGGCCGACGGCTTGCACCCGGCGGTGCTGCAACTGATCGACATCACCGTGCGCGCGGCCCATGCCCATGGCAAATGGGTCGGCGTCTGTGGCGAACTGGCGGCGGACCCGCTGGCGGTGCCGGTGCTGGTCGGCCTCGGTGTCGATGAACTCAGCGTCTCTGGCCGCAGCATTGCCGAAGTCAAGGCACGCATCCGCGAACTCAGCCTGACCCAGGCGCAAACCCTTGCTCAACAGGCCCTGGCCGTGGGCAGCGCGAATGAAGTGCGCGCATTAGTGGAGGCCCTGTAATGGCCAAGATTCTTACCCTGACCCTCAACCCGGCGCTCGACCTCACCGTCGAACTGCCACGCCTGGAGGCCGGTCAGGTCAATCGCAGCGACGAGATGCACACCCACGCCGCCGGTAAAGGCGTGAACGTCGCGCAAGTGCTGGCCGACCTTAGTCATCAACTGACGGTCAGCGGTTTTCTCGGCGAAGACAATCTGCAAGCGTTCGAAACCCTGTTCGCCAAACGCGGATTTGTCGACGCGTTTATCCGTGTGCCGGGCGAGACGCGCAGCAATATCAAAGTGGCGGAGCAGAGTGGGCGCATCACCGACATCAACGGCCCGGGACCGGTGGTCGATGCCGCCGCGCAGCAGGCGTTGCTGGAGCGTCTGGTGCAGATCGCACCGGGTCACGATGCGGTGGTGGTCGCCGGCAGTTTGCCGCGTGGCGTCACGGCGCAGTGGTTGCGTGAACTGATCGAACGGCTCAACCAGCTCGGTTTGAAAGTCGCTCTCGACTCCAGCGGCGAAGCGTTGCGCGAAGCGTTGAAAGCCAGTCCATGGCTGATCAAACCGAACACTGAAGAGCTCGCCGATGCACTCGGTTGTGACGTGGTTTCACACGCAGCGGAAGCGCAAGCGGCGGCGCGTTTGCATGCCCAAGGCATCGAGCACGTGGTGATTTCCCACGGTGCTGACGGTGTGAATTGGTTCAGCGTCGGTTCGGCACTGCACGCCACGCCGCCGAAGGTCAGCGTCGCCAGCACGGTCGGTGCCGGCGATTCGTTGCTGGCCGGCATGCTCCACGGTCTGCTCAGCGCCGACACGCCTGAACAAACCCTGCGCACCGCCACCGCGATTGCGGCGATGGCGGTGACCCAGATCGGTTTTGGCATCAACGACGCTGCGCAACTGGCGCAGCTCGAACAGGGCGTGCGCGTGCGCCCCCTGACAGAACAATAAGAGGGTTTGTCATGAAATTAGCCATTGTTACGGCTTGCCCGAACGGCATGGTCACCAGTGTGCTGTGCGCGCGCTTGCTCGATGCGGCGGCGCAGCGTCAGGGCTGGAGCACCAGCGTTGAAGTGGTCGATGCGGCGCACCCCGAACGCGAATTGTCGGCGGCGACCATTGCAGCGGCCGAGTGGGTTTTGCTGGTCGCCACAGGCGCGGTCGACATGACGCGTTTTGTCGGTAAACGGGTTTTCCAGATTGCCCCGGCACAAGCGCTGCAGGATGTCGAAGCGGTGCTGCGTCGTGGAGTTGAAGAGGCTGAAGTTTACGTCGCCGGCGCTGCTGAACCGGTTGCTGATGCGCCGCGCGCGCCACGTCTCGTCGCTATCACTGCGTGCCCGACCGGTGTCGCCCACACCTTCATGGCGGCCGAAGCCCTACAGCAAACCGCCAAGCGTCTGGGTTACGAACTGCAGGTCGAAACCCAAGGCTCGGTGGGCGCGAAAACCCCGTTGAGTGCAGCGGCAATTGCCGACGCAGACGTGGTGTTGCTGGCAGCGGACATCGAAGTCGCCACCGAGCGTTTCGCCGGCAAGAAAATCTATCGTTGCGGCACCGGGATCGCCTTGAAGCAGTCCGAAGCCACACTGAAAAAAGCCTTGGCCGAAGGTGCGGTGGAAAGCGCGGCGGCTGACGGCAAAGCTCCGGCGAAGCAAGAGAAGACCGGCATCTACAAACACCTGCTGACCGGCGTGTCGTTCATGCTGCCGATGGTGGTGGCCGGCGGTTTGATGATCGCGCTGTCGTTTGTGTTCGGCATCACCGCGTTCAAGGAAGAAGGCACGCTGGCCGCTGCGTTGATGCAGATCGGTGGCGAGACCGCGTTCAAATTGATGGTGCCGCTGCTGGCCGGATACATCGCTTACTCGATCGCCGACCGTCCGGGCCTGGCGCCGGGGATGATTGGCGGCTTGCTCGCGAGTACGTTGGGTGCTGGTTTTATCGGTGGCATCGTCGCCGGTTTCATCGCCGGTTATGCGGCCAAGGCGATCAGTCGATATGTCGCCTTGCCGCAAAGTCTCGAAGCACTGAAACCGATTCTGATCATCCCGTTGTTCGCCAGCCTGTTTACCGGTCTGGTGATGATCTACGTGGTCGGCAAACCGGTCGCCGGCATGCTCGGGGCGCTCACGCATTTCCTCGACAGCATGGGCACCACCAACGCGATTCTGCTCGGTGTGTTGCTCGGCGGCATGATGTGCGTCGACCTCGGCGGGCCGATCAACAAAGCCGCGTATGCGTTCTCGGTGGGGCTGCTGGCGTCGCAGAGTTATGCGCCGATGGCCGCGACCATGGCCGCGGGCATGGTGCCGCCAATCGGGCTTGGTATCGCCACGTTTATTGCGCGGCGCAAGTTCGCTCAGACTGAGCGCGAAGCCGGTAAAGCAGCGCTGGTGCTGGGGCTGTGCTTTATCTCCGAAGGGGCGATTCCGTTTGCCGCGAAAGACCCGTTGCGGGTGATCCCGGCGAGCATCGCCGGCGGTGCATTGACCGGTGCGCTGTCGATGTATTTCGGCTGCAAACTAATGGCGCCACACGGTGGCTTGTTTGTATTGGCGATTCCGAATGCGATCAACCATGCGTTGTTGTATTTGCTGGCGATTGTCGCCGGGAGTTTGTTGACCGCTGTGGTCTATGCGACGGTCAAACGCCCGGAAGCCGTCGAGCTGGCGCTGGAACCCGCCAAGGCCTGACTGACAACACAAATCCCCTGTGGGAGTGAGCCTGCTCGCGATATCGGTCTGTCAGTGACATGAGTGTCGGCTGATACACCGCTATCGCGAGCAGGCTCACTCCTACAATTGGTTCTGCGGTGTGTCTGGTGTCATGTGTGTTTCATGATCGCGTGCTTAAGTTTTCCTTTTTTCAGGGAGAACATCATGATCGATTTCAACCCCGGTCGCCGGCGTGTCATGCAAGTCGTTGGCGCCGGTCTGCTGATGCCAAGCCTGGCGCCGGCAGTGATTGCCTCGGTCAAGGATCGCCCGCAGTTGACCGACGGCGTGCAGTCCGGCGACCTGCAAGGCGACCGCGCGATGATCTGGAGCCGCGGCGATCGCCCGGCGCATATGGTGGTCGAGTGGGACACCCGCAGCCAGTTTCGCCATCCCCGCCGAGTGGTCTCGGCGCTCGCCGATGCGCGCACAGATTTCACCGCTCGGGTCGAGCTCACCGGGCTGCCCGCCGATCAGGCGATTTTCTATCGCGTGTATTTCAAGGACGCCCGCACCGGCGTCGCCAGCGAACCATGGTTGGGTCACCTGCGCAGCGCTCCGACGGCGCGGCGCAATATTCGTTTCGTCTGGAGCGGTGACACCGTCGGCCAGGGCTTCGGCATCAACCCGGACATCGGCGGCATGCGCATCTACGAAGCCATGCGTCTGCGCCTGCCGGACTTCTTTATCCACAGCGGCGACACCATCTATGCCGACGGCCCCGTACCCGCGCAGCTCACCACCGAAGGTGGCCGCATCTGGCGCAACCTCACCACCGAAGCCAAGAGCAAAGTCGCACAGACCCTCGACGATTATCGCGGCAACTACCGCTACAACCTGATGGACGAAAACATCCGTCGCTTCAACGCCGAAGTGCCGCAGATCTGGCAGTGGGACGACCATGAAGTGGTCAACAACTGGTCGCCGGGCAAGCAGCTCGACGAGCGCTATCAGGAGAAAGATATCCACACCCTGGTCGGGCGCGCACGCAAGGCGTGGCTGGAATACTCGCCGATGCGTTTGCAGGCTGCCGACGGCGGCGGGCGGATTTATCGCAAGATCAGTTACGGCCCGATGCTCGATGTGTTCGTGCTCGACATGCGCAGTTATCGCGGCGCCAATGACGACAACCTCGGCGCGGCGAAACCGTTCCTGGGGCGTGAGCAACTGAACTGGCTCAAGCGCGGTTTGAGGAAATCCAAAGCCCAGTGGAAGGTCATCGCCGCCGACATGCCGATCGGCCTTGGCGTGCCGGATGGCGAGGTCAGCCCGGGTGTCGCGCGTTGGGAAGCGGTGGCTAACGGTGATCCGGGACCGGCGCAGGGGCGCGAGGTGGAAATCGCCGAGTTGCTCGGCTATCTGCGTGCGCAGCAGGTGCGCAATTTTGTCTTCCTCACGGCAGATGTGCATTACTGCGCGGCCCATCACTATCACCCGGATCGCGCGGCGTTTCAGGATTTCGAGCCGTTCTGGGAGTTTGTCGCCGGGCCGTTGAATGCCGGGAGCTTTGGGCCTAATCCGCTGGATAAAACCTTTGGCCCGGAAGTGGTGTTCGAGAAGGCACCGCCAGCGCAGAACACTTCGCCGTTTGCCGGGTTTCAGTTTTTTGGCGAGGTGAATATTGAAGGGGGGAGTGGGGAGATGAGTGTGGTGTTGCGGGATTTGAATGGGGTGGCGGTTTTTGAGAAAAAATTGCAGCCCGCTTGAAGATCAAAAGCTAACCCTCACCCCAGCC
>NZ_AKJR01000017.1:0-21183 GCF_000282235.1 Pseudomonas sp. GM24
TCCGCGTTCGGCTTTTGATGGGACGCGGAGCGTCCCGGGCTGCATTCCCACGCAGAGCGCGGGAACGATCAATTACTCGGTGATGAATTTGGCGCTGACGTAGGGTGAATAATCCGGCAGCACCGTTTCAACCTTGCCCTGTTCCTTCAAAAACTTCGCCGTCTCGCCAATCGCTTTCGCCGTGCCGCCATCCAGCAGCGCCGTGGTTTGCTGCGCCTTTGCGTCCGGGAACGCTGAACCTGCCAGCAATTCCGGCACATCAGCGGCATTGGCACCGGTCAGTTTGGCGATTTTCTGTACCGGCACCGAGTCAGCCGTCCAGCGGTCTTTGTGTGCGGCGTAATCGGCGAATGAGTCGAGCGTGACCTTGGCGAACTTTGCGACAACCTCAGGATGCTTCTCGGCAAAATCCTTGCGCGCGACCCAGACCTCGAAGGTCGGCGCGCCCCACTGGCCGACCTGCGCGGCATCGGTCAGGGTCTTGCCGGTCTTGCGGATTTCCCCCAGCGCCGGCGACCAGACAAATGCGCCATCGATATCGCCACGCTTCCACGCTGCTGCGATCTCTGCTGGTTGCAGGTTCACCACTTTGACTTTCGAGGCGTCCAGGCCCCAATGCTTGAGGGCGCCGAGCAGGCTGTAGTGTGAGGTCGAAACGAAAGGTGTGGCGATGGTTTTGCCGACCAGGTCCTGGGGGGTGTTGATACCGCTGCCATTGCGCACCACTAGCGCTTCGGCGGCATTGATCTGCGCCGAAACGATGAACGCCACAATCGGCAGATTGCGCGAAGCCGCCGCGGCCAACGGGCTGGAACCGAGGTTGCCGATCTGCACGTCACCCGAAGCAATGGCTGTCACAACTTCCGGGCCGCTGTTGAAGCGACGCCAGTCGATTTTCTCGCCAATGGTTTTCTCGTAGACGCCGTCGGCCTGGGGGACTTTGCTCGGGTCGATACCGGTTTGATACCCCACTGTGAGGTTGGCGGCATGCGCGGAAAAAGAAATCAGCGCTGACACACAAACTGTAACAAATTGACTAGATAGTGCGCGTTTGGCCATCATGGCGTCGCCTTTTCGATAGGGTTTGACGATTCGGGGTTACGCCAAAGCTAATCGATATAAAAAAAGGCTAACAAATACCATTTAGGAATGAGCTTAGTCGCCGATACGCTGTTTCCCGGCGGAGGTGGCAAGATAATGGCCATATTCCGAAATGATATGAAAAAGAATGAATAAATTCTTTTTGGGTTTATCAGGAAATCTTTACTCTGCACGGACCAAATCACTGCGATTAGACCTTGGTCGTAGACACACAAGGTTACGATTGACTTGTCGGTCACGGTCTGGCGCTAATCGCGCATCTTAGGACCCAGGGCATCAGACCCCGGGCCAGGAACACAAGAATTAGAAACGAGAGGAGCTTTACATGAACAAGTCCACCTTGGCCCTGGCTGTGGCCGTAGGGGTTATGGCGCAGCAGGCAGGCGCCGCCGGTTTCATCGAAGACAGCAAAGCTACCTTGGGGCTGCGTAACTTCTACATCAACACCGATAACCGTGATGGCGCTGGCGCCAACAAGAACGAAGAGTGGGGCCAAGGCTTCGATCTGCGTTTCATCTCCGGTTATACCCAAGGCACCGTAGGTTTCGGTATCGATGCCATCGGCCTGCTGGGCGTACGTCTGGATTCGGGCGGCGGCACTAACGGCAACAGCGGTACCGCTTACGGCGGCACTGTGTTCCCGAGCGAGTCCAACGGCAAAGCGGTGGACAACTTCTCCAGCCTGGGTCTGACTGCCAAAGCCAAGATCTCCCAGACTGAACTGAAGCTGGGTACTCTGCAGCCGAAGAACCCGGTCATCGTGACCAACGACGGTCGTCTGCTGCCACAAACCTGGCAGGGTGGCCAGATCACTTCCGGCGAAATCAAGGACCTGACTCTGGTCGGCGGTCAGATCGAAGCTGCGAAAGGTCGTAACTCCAGCAACAACGAAAACCTGTCCATCAGCGGTGCAAACACCCGTGGTACTGCGTTCCGTGACAGCAACAAATTCATCTACGCCGGTGGTGACTACAAGATCACCAAAGACCTGACTGCCCAGTACTACTACGGCAACCTGGAAGACTTCTACAAGCAGCACTTCCTGGGTCTGGTTCACAACTGGGCAATCGGCCCCGGCGTATTGAAATCCGATTTCCGTTACTTCAACAGCTCCGATGACGGCAAAAACGGTACCGATCCAGCCTACTACAGCACCGGTAACTACACCGGCGTGCGTAACGGTCGCGGTGAAGTCGACAACAACCTGTACAGCGGCCTGTTCCTGTACACCGTTGAAGGCCACACCTTCGGTGGCGGTTACCAGGTTTCCAATGGCAGCAGCGACTTCCCTTGGCTGAACCAGGGCGACGGCTCGTCGAACTACACCATCACCGACATGCAGATCCAGAAGTTCGGCCGTGCCGGCGAGAAAACCTGGCAAGCTCGCTACTCGTATGACTTCGCTAAAGTCGGCGTACCTGGCCTGACCGCCGGTGTCGTTTACCTCAAAGGCGATTCGATCGATACCGTTGGCACCAACGGTCGTGAGAACGGTTCGAACAGTTCCGAGTGGGAACGCGATTTCACCATCGGTTACGTTGTACCGGAAGGTCCGTTCAAGAACGTCGGCCTGATGTGGAAAAACGCTGTATGGCGCACCGATCTGCCGAGCACCCGTTCGCAGGACGAAAACCGCCTGATCGTCAGCTACTCGATCCCGCTGCTGTAATAGCGCGTCTCGATTCGCGGATGTAAAAAAAGCCCCGTCCGGCATCGCGCCGGACGGGGCTTTTGCGTTTTCGAGTCAGGCTCACCCCCGTAAGCCTGCCCCGAAATTCCCCTCTTTACAGCAACTCAAGGCCTTCTCGAACCTTGTGAGCGATGTTCGTCGGGATGCCGTCGAGCGTCCAGTGAACAGATGTTTAATATTCAATAATGATCTAGATATCTAGTTATTTATTCTTTTTCACGATGGCAAATCCCGGGCTACAGTTGAGGTCTCGAACAACTCATCAGGAGCAGCACCATGAGCCTCAGACTCGGCGACATCGCCCCCGATTTCGAACAGGATTCCAGCGCCGGCAAGATTCGTTTCCACGAATGGCTGGGCGATAGCTGGGGCGTGCTGTTCTCCCACCCGGCGGACTTCACCCCGGTGTGCACCACTGAGCTGGGCTTCACCGCCAAGCTCAAGGATGAGTTCAGCAAACGCGGTGTCAAAGCCATCGCGCTGTCGGTCGACCCGGTGGATTCGCACCACAAGTGGATCGAAGACATCAACGAAACCCAGAACACCGTCGTCAACTTCCCGATCCTGGCCGATGCCGATCGCAAAGTCTCTGATCTGTATGACCTCATTCACCCGAACGCCAACGATACGCTGACCGTGCGTTCGCTGTTCGTGATCGACCCGAACAAAAAGATCCGCCTGACCATCACCTACCCGGCGAGCACCGGCCGTAACTTCCACGAGATTTTGCGGGTGATCGATTCGCTGCAGCTCACCGACAACTACAAGGTGGCCACCCCGGCCAACTGGCAGGACGGTGAAGAGGTGGTGATCGTGCCTTCGTTGAAAGATGAAGAAGAGATCAAGCAGCGCTTTCCGAAGGGTTATCGCGCGGTGAAACCGTATCTGCGTCTGACGCCACAGCCGAACAAATGATCTTCTTGGGCAGACTCGTTCCCACGTCGAGGCGTCGAACCGTCCGCGTGGGAATGCCGTCCGTGACGCTCCGCGTCACAGCGGACGCGGAGCGTCCATGGATTCATTCCCACGCAGAGCGTGGGAATGATCAGTGGTAGCTACTAAGCAGGGGATTTGAGGCCGTTTCGACGGCCTTTTTTTGCGCCTTGAATAACCTGAATCGCATATATCCAAAGCGAATAACCAAATGAATAAATATGATTTATGGATATATAAATCAGCTGGTAAGGTCACTCCATCGAAGCGAGATCGCAACCCGCGAATCGCCTGTAACGCTTAAGGAATGGTCTCAATGCTGGTCGTCTCACTCGGTGGCAGTCCCAGCCTGCGCTCCCGTTCCGGGGTGCTGCTGGAACGCTCGCAACGCTGGTTGCAGGCGCAAGGGGTGGAAGTGGTGAGTTATCAGGTGCGGGACTTCCCGGCCGAAGATTTGCTCCATGCCCGCTTCGACAGCCCGAAGGTGCTCGACCTGCTGCAACAGATTGAAAATGCCGACGGCCTGCTGATCGCCACGCCGGTTTACAAAGCGTCGTTCTCCGGTGCCCTGAAAACCCTGCTGGATCTGCTGCCCGAGCGCGCCCTGAACCACAAGATTGTTTTGCCGATGGCTACCGGCGGCAGCATCGCCCACATGCTGGTGGTCGATTACGCCCTCAAACCCGTGTTGTCGGCATTGAAAGCCCAGGAAATGCTTCAGGGGATTTTCGCCGAGGACAGCCAGATCGCTTACGGCGAAGGCAGTGCTGCGGCGCAACTGGCACCGGCGCTGGAGCAGCGTCTGCATGAAGCGCTGGATCAGTTTGTCGGTGCCATGGCCCGCCGGCCGAAACCGCTGGAGCCGGGCCTGTTGAACGAACGTTTGTTGAGTGCTCGCTGGAGCATTTAAGCCTCACCAGAATTTGATGTAACTCACCTTACTTCGCCGACAACGGCCAAGCAGGTGCAGCCAAAACCCAACAGCAAAAAGGAGAGCGCTATGCGCACTGTATTTTTGCGTCGTGGTCTGGTCGCTCTGTTTGCTGCGGCTGTTACCTTCGGCGCCATCACTCAAGCTCAAGCCGAGACATTGCGGATCGGTTATCAGAAGTACGGCACGCTGGTGCTGCTCAAAGCCAAAGGCACTTTGGAAAAGCGTCTGGCCGCCCAAGGCGTCGACGTGCAATGGACTGAATTCCCCGGTGGCCCGCAACTGCTCGAAGGCCTGAACGTCGGCTCGATCGACTTCGGTGTCACCGGCGAAACTCCGCCAGTTTTTGCTCAGGCTGCCGGCGCCGATTTGCTTTATGTCGCTTATGAACCACCAGCGCCGAACAGCGAAGCGATCCTCGTGCCGAAAGATTCGCCGATCAAATCGGTGGCCGATCTCAAAGGCAAGAAAGTCGCTCTGAACAAAGGTTCCAACGTGCACTACCTGCTGGTGCGCGCACTGGAAGACGCCGGCCTCAAATACAGCGACATTCAAACCGTATTCCTGCCGCCCGCCGATGCTCGCGCCGCGTTCGAGCGTGGCAGCGTCGACGCCTGGGTTATCTGGGATCCGTACCAGGCCGCCGCCGAGA
Source organism: Pseudomonas sp. GM24 (assembly GCF_000282235.1). Taxonomy (NCBI): domain Bacteria; kingdom Pseudomonadati; phylum Pseudomonadota; class Gammaproteobacteria; order Pseudomonadales; family Pseudomonadaceae; genus Pseudomonas; species Pseudomonas sp. GM24. Next base: position 5,308 of record NZ_AKJR01000017.1, read on the forward strand.
AACAACTGCAAGCACACACCCTGCGCGACGGCAAAGGCATCGTCGACAACCACCAGTTCTATCTCGCGACCAAGCCTTACGCGCAGAAAAATCCTGAGGTGATCAAGACCCTCGTGGAAGAAGTACGCGCCGTTGGCGAGTGGTCCAAAGCCAATCCTGAAGACGTGACTCAACAAGTTGCGCCACTGCTCGGTCTGCCGGCGGACATCACCCTGACTTCGGTGAAACGCCAGGGTTACGGCGCGCTGTTCCTGACCCCGGAAGTGGTCGCCGCGCAACAGAAAATCGCTGACACGTTCTTCCAGCTCAAGCTGATTCCCAAGCCATTGAGCATCAAGGATGTGATCTGGACCCCACCGGCCGCTGTGGCTAAAGCGCAGTAATTCGAATCCCCAAGGAGACCACTCCATGAGCCTCAATATCTTCTGGTTCCTGCCCACCCACGGCGACGGCCATTACCTTGGCACCGCCGAAGGCGCTCGCGCCGTCGACCACGGTTATCTGCAACAGGTCGCGCAAGCGGCGGATCGTCTGGGCTTCGGCGGTGTGCTGATCCCCACCGGCCGTTCCTGCGAAGACTCGTGGCTGGTGGCAGCGTCGCTGATCCCGGTGACCCAGCGTTTGAAATTCCTCGTTGCCCTGCGCCCCGGGATCATTTCCCCGACGGTGGCAGCGCGGCAGGCCGCCACGCTGGATCGTCTGTCCGGCGGGCGTGCGCTGTTCAATCTGGTCACTGGTGGTGACCCGGAAGAATTGGCCGGCGACGGTCTGTTCCTCAGCCACGAAGAACGCTATCAGGCCTCGGTGGAATTCACTCGTATCTGGCGTCGTGTGCTGGAAGGCGAGACCGTCGATTACGACGGTCAGCACATCAGCGTGAAAGGCGCCAAGTTGCTCTATCCGCCGATCCAGCAACCGCGTCCGCCGCTGTACTTCGGTGGCTCGTCGGAGGCCGCGCAGGATCTGGCTGCTGAACAAGTGGAAATGGTCCTGACCTGGGGCGAACCGCCCGCAGCGGTCGCGGAGAAGATCGAACAGGTCCGCGCCAAGGCCGCCAAGCTTGGCCGCACCGTGCGCTTCGGCATTCGTCTGCACGTAATCGTTCGCGAAACCAACGCAGAAGCATGGCGAGCGGCAGATCGGCTGATCTCGCACCTGGACGACGACACCATCGCTCGCGCTCAGGCTTCGCTGGCGCGTTTCGATTCGGTCGGCCAGCAACGCATGGCCGCACTGCACGGCGGCAGCCGCGACAATCTCGAAGTCAGCCCGAACCTGTGGGCCGGTGTTGGCCTGGTACGCGGCGGTGCCGGTACGGCGCTGGTTGGCGATGGCCCGACCGTCGCAGCGCGCGTGAAGGAGTACGCCGATCTGGGCATCGACACCTTTATCTTCTCCGGTTATCCACACCTCGAAGAATCGTATCGCGTCGCTGAACTGCTGTTTCCGCACCTCGACATCGAGCGTCCGGAACTGCCGAAAAGCGCCGGTTATGTCAGCCCGTTCGGCGAGATGGTCGCCAACGATATTCTTCCCAAAGCCGCGTCGCAGAGCTGAGGCGCGCCATGAAGAAAATCATCCACAGCCTCGCGCCCTGGGCGTTGCCGGTGTTGTTGCTGGCGGTGTGGCAGTTGTCGGTGTCGGCCGGTTGGTTGTCGACGCGGATTCTGCCGGCACCGGTGGCGGTGATCGAGGCCGGCGTGAGCCTGGTGCGCAGCGGCGAAATCTGGACGCACCTGGCGATCAGCGGCTGGCGCGCGGCACTCGGTTTCACCATCGGCGGCAGCATCGGGCTGGTCTTGGGTTTCATCACCGGCCTGTCGAAGTGGGGCGAACGCCTGCTCGACAGCTCGGTGCAGATGATCCGCAACGTGCCGCATCTGGCGCTGATTCCGCTGGTGATCCTGTGGTTCGGCATCGACGAGTCGGCGAAGATCTTTCTGGTGGCGCTGGGTACGTTGTTCCCGATTTACCTGAATACCTATCACGGCATCCGCAACGTCGACCCGGCGCTGGTGGAGATGGCGCGCAGTTATGGCCTCTCCGGTTTCAGCTTGTTCTGGCAGGTGATTCTGCCGGGTGCACTGCCTTCGATTCTGGTCGGTGTGCGCTTCGCCCTGGGCTTTATGTGGCTGACGCTGATCGTCGCCGAAACCATTTCCGCCAGCTCCGGCATTGGCTATCTGGCGATGAACGCCCGGGAGTTTTTGCAGACCGACGTGGTGGTGCTGGCGATCCTGCTTTACGCGGTGCTGGGCAAACTCGCTGACCTTGCGGCGCGTGGACTTGAACGTGTGTGGTTGCGCTGGCACCCGGCTTATCAGGTTGCCAAAGGAGGTGCGGCATGACTGCTCAACAACCTCCACGCCTGCTGCGCGGGATTCCGCTGGCGGTGCGCAACCTGCAGAAAACCTTTGGCGCGCGGCAGGTGCTGCGTGACATCGATCTGCACATTCCGGCAGGGCAATTCGTCGCTGTGGTCGGTCGCAGTGGTTGCGGCAAAAGTACCTTGCTGCGCTTGCTCGCCGGCCTCGATCAACCAACGGGCGGTGACTTGCTGGCCGGCTCTGCGCCGCTGAGCGATGCGCGGGAAGACACCCGATTGATGTTCCAGGAAGCGCGTCTGCTGCCATGGAAAAAGATCATCGACAACGTGGGTCTCGGCCTCAAAGGCAACTGGCGCCCGAAGGCTCTCGAAGCCCTGGATGCGGTGGGTCTGGCGGATCGCGCCAATGAATGGCCGGCGGCGTTGTCCGGTGGGCAGAAGCAGCGGGTTGCACTAGCTCGCGCGCTGATCCATCAGCCGCGTCTGCTGTTGCTCGACGAACCGCTCGGTGCGCTGGATGCGCTGACCCGGATTGAAATGCAGCAACTGATCGAACGTCTCTGGCAGCAACACGGCTTCACCGTGCTGCTGGTGACCCACGACGTCAGCGAAGCGGTGGCGATTGCCGACCGGGTGATTCTGATCGAGGACGGCGAAGTCGGCCTCGATCTGCATGTGGAACTGCCGCGGCCGCGAGTGCGTGGTTCGCACCGACTGGCAGCGCTGGAAACCGAAGTGCTTAACCGTGTTCTCTCCCTGCCCGGTGAACCGCCGGCGCCGGAACCTGTTTCACCACTGCCTACGCAACTGCGTTGGGCTCAATAACTCAAGCAAACGACAGGAATCATTGCCATGACTATCAAAGCCATCAACGTCCGTAACCAGTTCAAAGGCTCAATCAAGGAAATCGTCCTCGGTGACGTGCTGTCGGAAATCGACGTGCAGACCGCTTCGGGCATCGTCACTTCGGTGATCACCACCCGCTCGGTAAAGGAGCTGGAACTGGTGGTCGGCAGCGAAGTGATCGCCTTTGTGAAATCCACCGAGGTGTCGATCGCCAAGTTGTAAGCCGGTGAGTAAAAAACAACCCCGAAGGGCGTGAGCCCTTCGGGGTTTTTTGTGCCTAGCGATCGTTCCCATGCTCCGCGTGGGAATGCCTCTTGGGACGCTCCGCGTCCAGTGGCGCGGAGCGTCACGGGCTGCATTCCCACGCAGAGCGTGGGAACGATCATGGCTCAACGCTTGGGCAGATACGGCGGCAGATACAGGCCGATATAGGCATCAAAGACCCGCATCCCTTCCTCGGCCATGCGCGGCGTGATTTGCCCATGTTGCTGCACCGAGCGCGCATAAACCCGGTCACCCAACTCCATCGCCAGGGCGAATACATCGACATCCTCCGGCAGCCTCGGCAACTCGAAGTGATGATCGAACAGCTTGTGCATCAAGTCGCCCAGTTCTATGTCGTGCTGACGGTCAGCCTGGGTCACTTCGGTCAAGCCGTGTTGGGCGAGGATCAACTGGCGCGCCGCCGCATCTTCGTCGTAGATCTCCAGCATCCGTTGCTCGACCAGTCGCGACAGATCTCGCCAGTCACGCAGCGCGTCATGATCGATCGGCGCTTGCAGGCAGGCGCGGAATGCCGCGTGTACATCTGCCGTCAGTGCCTCAAGCAGCGCCGGCACACTGGCGAAGAAGTGGTACACGGAGGAGGGCGGAATCTGCGCGCGCTCGGCGACGCTGTAGATCGACAGACTCGCCACACCCTCGGCCGCCAGTAATGTGCGCGCGGCGTCGAGTATCGAATCGATGCGCGCCTGGCTGCGGGCACGGGGTTTGCGGACGGGGGCGGGTCGCGTCATGGAAGTCTCCTGCGGGGCAGCGGGCATTGTACGAGCCGGTTCCTGTGTTGTCTTGTCGGCCGCCATCGCTGGCAAGCCAGCTCCCACAGTGATCTTCAGTGAACCGGGATTTATGTGCGCAGAAAATCCCTGTGGGAGCTGGCTTGCCAGCGATCCGCCGCAGGCGGCCATAAAAAAACGCCGTTGGCTAAATCAGCCAACGGCGTTCTTTCCTGAAGCTACAACCGCTTAAACGGTATGCAGATACCAGTTGTACTCAAGGTCGGAGATGGAGTGTTCGAACTCCTCCAGCTCGCTTTCCTTGCAGGCGACGAAGATATCGATGTACTTCGGATCGATGTACTTGGCCATCACCTCGCTGTCGTCCAGCTCGCGCAGGGCATCGCGCAAGTTGTTCGGCAGGCTTTGCTCGTTCTGTTCGTAGCTGTTGCCTTCGACTGGCGCGCCCGGTTCGATCTTGTTGGTCAGACCGTGGTGCACACCAGCCAGAACCGACGCCATCAACAGATACGGGTTGGCATCGGCACCGGCGACGCGGTGTTCGATACGCACGGCATCAGACGAGCCGGTCGGTACGCGAATCGCCACGGTGCGGTTGTCCAGACCCCAGCAAGGCGAGTTCGGTACATAGAACTGCGCGCCAAAACGGCGGTACGAGTTGACGTTCGGGCAGAGGAAAGCCATCTGCGCGGGCAGGGTCTCGAGCACACCGCCGATCGCGTGACGCAGCGCGGCGTTCTGCTCGGGATCCTCGCTGGCAAAAATGTTTTTGCCTTCTTTATCCAGAATCGAAATGTGTACGTGCAGACCATTACCGGCCTGGCCCGGATAAGGCTTGGCCATGAAGGTGGTGTCCATTTCATGGTCGTAGGCGATGTTCTTGATCAGACGCTTGAGCAGTACCGCGTAGTCGCAGGCCTTGATCGGGTCGGCGACGTGGTGCAGGTTCACTTCGAACTGCGCCGGGGCACTTTCCTTGACGATGGCGTCGGCAGGGATGCCTTGCTCTTTGGCACCTTCCAGAATGTCCTGGAGGCAGTCGACGTATTCGTCGAGGTCGTCGATCAGGTAGACCTGCGTCGAGTGCGGGCGTTTGCCGGAGATCGGCGAGCGTGGCGGCTGAGGGCGGCCGTTCACGTTTTCCTGGTCGATCAGGTAGAACTCGAGTTCGAATGCGGCGCAGATGGTCAGGCCCAGCTCGTCAAACTTTGCAACAACTTGACGGAGCACTTCGCGCGGATCGGCGAAGAATGGGTCGCCTTCGAGTTCGTGCATGGTCATCAACAGTTGCGCGGTCGGGCGTTTCTGCCATGGCTCGTTGCACAGGGTATCGGGGATTGGATAGCAGATACGATCGGCGTCGCCGATGTCCAGGCCCAGGCCGGTGCTTTCCACCGTAGAGCCATTGATATCCAGAGCAAATAGAGAGGCCGGCAGGTTGATGCCTTTCTCGTAAACCTTGTGGAGGCTGGTGCGTTCGATGCGCTTGCCGCGCACCACACCATTCATATCCGCAATCAGAAGGTCAACGTACAGAACCTCAGGATGTTCCTTAAGGAACGCGTTCGCTTCGTTAAGCTGAACGGCACGCGGGGGTACCGACATGATGCAACACCTTTGTTGTTAAAAATATCAATCATTGATCTTTTCTGGTTTCAGTCAACCCGAACGGCCTGCCGAAGTCAAGCGAGGCCTTTTTTGCCCTAAAAAAGCGCTGCAAGGGCATTTATGGGGCACTTTCGGGCGTTTTTTTGTCCCTGGAAGACTGTGCACCCGCGGGCTTGAGCAGGCCGTGTTGTATTTTTTACGGGGGTGTTGTGTAAAAAAATGAACAAGGCTAAGCTCGGATCAAACCCATAACAGCAATAATACCGGGGTGCTTCATGTCTCGCCTGCCGTTAATCGGCATCACCGACTGCTCGCAACAGTCCGGTCTGCATGCTCATCACATCAGTGGCGACCAATCCGTCCGTAGCGCAGCCAGCATGGCTCGCCAGTTGCCGACGATATTCCCGTCCATGGCCTTTCAAACGCCAGCGTCCGATATTCTGGACGTACGGGAAAGCATCCTGTTTATGGCGTCCCCTTCCAATATAGATCGCTTTCACCCTCAAAGCCTGTGCCGCTTGCCCAGCCGTGCTCATGATTCTGCACGCCTGGACTGTGCACAGGAAATGCAACGCCAGCGTAAAGGGCAGGTAAGCTCCTCTTTCATTGTCTATGCGCGGTGCCGGGCGTAAGCCGGTACTGCGCGAGCAAGCCCCCTTTAACGCGACGCTCCAAGCGTCAAACTTTGCCTGACATTCTGTCAGGAGACTCAGCCCAGAGGCATTTATGAGTAACAACCTCGACCAGCTCACCGATTGGTTGAAAGACCACAAGATCACAGAAGTCGAATGCATGATCGCCGACTTGACCGGTATCACCCGGGGCAAGATCTCGCCGACCAACAAGTTCATCGCCGAAAAAGGCATGCGTCTGCCAGAAAGCGTGCTGTTGCAGACCGTGACCGGCGACTACGTCGAAGACGACATCTATTACGAACTGCTCGACCCGGCCGACATCGACATGATCTGCCGCCCTGACCAGAACGCGGTGTACATGGTGCCGTGGGCCATCGAGCCGACCGCGCAGGTGATCCACGACACCTACGACAAGCAAGGCAACCCGATCGAGCTGTCGCCGCGCAACGTCCTCAAGAAAGTTCTCAAGCTCTATGCCGACAAGGGCTGGCAGCCAATCGTGGCGCCGGAGATGGAGTTCTACCTGACCAAGCGCAGCGACGACCCTGACTATCCGTTGCAGCCGCCGATTGGTCGCTCGGGCCGTCCGGAAATCGGTCGTCAGTCGTTCTCGATCGAAGCGGCGAACGAATTCGACCCGCTGTTCGAGGACGTCTATGACTGGTGCGAACTGCAGGAGCTGGATCTCGACACGCTGATCCACGAAGACGGCACGGCGCAGATGGAAATCAACTTCCGTCACGGCGACGCACTGTCGCTGGCCGACCAGATCCTGGTGTTCAAACGCACCATGCGCGAAGCCGCGCTCAAGCACGATGTAGCCGCGACATTTATGGCCAAACCGATGACCGGCGAGCCGGGCAGTGCGATGCACTTGCACCAGAGCATCATCGACATCGAGACCGGCAAGAACGTCTTCTCTAATGAAGATGGGACCATGAGCCAGTTGTTCCTGCACCACATCGGTGGTTTGCAGAAACTGATTCCTGAGCTGTTGCCGTTGTTCGCACCGAACGTCAACTCGTTCCGCCGCTTCCTGCCGGACACCTCGGCACCGGTGAACGTCGAGTGGGGCGAAGAAAACCGCACCGTCGGCCTGCGCGTACCGGATGCCGGCCCGCAGAACCGCCGTGTGGAAAACCGCCTGCCGGGCGCTGACGCCAACCCGTACCTGGCGATCGCCGCGAGCCTGCTCTGCGGCTATATCGGCATGGTCGAAGGCCTCAACCCGAGCGCGCCAGTGGTGGGCCGTGGTTACGAGCGCCGCAACCTGCGCCTGCCGCTGACCATCGAAGATGCGCTGGAGCGTATGGAAAACAGCGCGACCATCGAGAAGTACCTGGGCAAAACCTTCATCACTGGCTACGTCGCGGTAAAACGGGCCGAGCATGAAAACTTCAAGCGCGTGATCAGTTCCTGGGAGCGTGAGTACCTGCTCTTCGCCGTCTGATACGCCGGGCGCGGTCCTCACCGGCCGCGCCTTCACCGATAACAAGGAGAATTGGCATGACCAGCAACAACCCGCAAACCCGCGAGTGGCAAGCACTCAGCAATGATCATCACCTGGCCCCGTTCAGCGACTTCAAGCAGCTGAAAGAGAAAGGCCCGCGGATCATCACCAACGCCAAGGGCGTTTACCTGTGGGACAGTGAAGGCAACAAGATTCTCGACGGCATGGCCGGTCTGTGGTGTGTGGCCATCGGTTATGGTCGCGATGAGCTGGCCGACGCGGCTGCCAAACAGATGCGCGAACTGCCGTACTACAACCTGTTCTTCCAGACCGCGCACCCGCCGGCGCTGGAGCTGGCCAAGGCCATTGCCGACGTGGCACCGCAAGGCATGAACCACGTGTTCTTCACCGGTTCCGGCTCCGAAGGCAACGACACCATGCTGCGCATGGTCCGCCACTACTGGGCGATCAAAGGCCAGCCGAACAAGAAAGTCATCATCAGCCGCAAGAATGGTTATCACGGTTCGACCGTGGCCGGCGCGAGCCTCGGTGGCATGACGTATATGCACGAACAAGGCGACTTGCCGATCCCGGGCATCGTCCACATCGCGCAACCGTACTGGTTCGCCGAAGGCGGCGACATGTCGCCGGAAGAGTTCGGTATCTGGGCGGCCAATCAGCTGGAAGAGAAGATTCTCGAAGTCGGCGTCGACAACGTCGGTGCCTTTATTGCCGAGCCGATCCAGGGCGCCGGCGGCGTGATCATTCCGCCCGACAGCTACTGGCCGCGCATCAAGGAAATCCTCGCCAAGTACGACATCCTCTTCGTCGCCGACGAAGTGATCTGTGGTTTCGGCCGTACCGGTGAGTGGTTCGGCAGTGATTTCTACGATCTCAAGCCGGACATGATGACCATCGCCAAAGGCCTGACTTCCGGCTACATCCCGATGGGTGGCCTGATCGTTCGCGACTCCGTGGTGGCGGTGCTCAATGAAGGCGGCGATTTCAATCACGGCTTCACTTACTCCGGTCACCCGGTGGCAGCAGCGGTGGGCCTGGAAAACATCCGCATCTTGCGTGATGAAAAAATTATCGAGAACGCGCACAACGAAACGGCACCGTATTTGCAGAAACGTCTGCGGGAACTGAACGATCACCCGTTGGTGGGTGAAGTTCGCGGAGTCGGTCTGTTGGGCGCGATCGAGCTGGTGCAGGACAAGGCCACGCGCAAGCGTTACGAAGGCAAGGGCGTCGGCATGATCTGCCGCCAGTTCTGCTTCGACAACGGCCTGATCATGCGCGCTGTGGGCGACACCATGATCATTGCGCCGCCGCTGGTGATCAGCAAAGCGGAAATCGATGAGCTGGTTACAAAGGCACGCAAGTGTCTGGACCTGACCCTCAGTGCGTTGCAGGGCTAAGTGCTAGGCTTTGAGCGGGGGAGCCGTGGCGCTCGCGCTTAAAGCTGTCAGAAAGGCTGGTCTTTTCTTGAAAGACCGCCTCGGATCTTGCCAGACTAGCCGCGGTTCCAGTTGTCCGGGTTCGGCCGCTGAACAAAGTGGTTCAAAAAAGAAAAATTTGGAGCATTAACGCATGAAGGCATTAGGCAAAAAGCTCGCTGGCAAGACTCTGCTCGCCATGTCCCTGATGGGAGTCATGGCGGCTGCGGCGCAGGCGGACGACAAGGTGTTGCACGTCTACAACTGGTCCGACTACATCGCCCCGGACACCGTGGCCAACTTTGAAAAAGCCACCGGGATCAAAGTCGTCTATGACGTCTTCGACAGCAACGAAACCCTGGAAGCCAAGCTGCTGGCCGGCAAGTCCGGTTACGACATCGTGGTGCCTTCCAATAACTTCCTCGCCAAGCAGATCAAAGCCGGTGTTTACCAGGAGCTGGACAAGTCCAAGCTGCCGAACTGGAAGAACCTCGACGAAGACCTGCTCAAGGCTGTTGGCGATGCCAGCGACCAAGGCAACAAGCACGCGTTCCCGTACATGTGGGGCTCGATCGGTATCGGCTACAACCCGGCCAAGGTCAAGGCAGCGCTGGGCATCGACAAGATCGATTCCTGGGACGTGGTGTTCAAGCCTGAAAACATCGAGAAGCTCAAAAGCTGCGGCGTAAGCTTCCTCGACGCACCGACCGAAATGATTCCGGCGGCGTTGCACTACCTGGGCAAGCCGACCAACAGCAAAGACAAGGCTGACCTGAAAGCCGCCGAAGACCTGTTCCTGAAAATTCGTCCTTCGGTTGCCTACTTCCATTCCTCCAAGTACATCTCCGACCTGGCCAACGGCAACATCTGCGTCGCCGTCGGTTACTCGGGTGACCTGGAACAATCCAAGACCCGCGCCCAGGAAGCCGGTGACAAGGTCAAGCTGGCATACACCATTCCAAAAGAAGGTGCTGGCACGTTCTACGACATGGTCGCCATTCCCAAGGATGCCGAAAACGTCGAAGCCGCCTACAAGTTCATGAACTACCTGCTTGAGCCGCAAGTGATGGCCGGCATCACCAACGCCGTGCGTTTCCCGAACGGCAACAAAGCTGCTACGCCACTGGTCGACAAAGACATCACCAGCGATCCGAGCATCTACCCATCGGCTGAAGTGAAGAAACAGCTCTATGCGATCAGCGACCTGGATGCAGCGACCCTGCGCCTGATCACTCGCAGCTGGACCAAGATCAAATCCGGTAAATAACCCGGTTTGAAGCAGAAACCGCTGGCCGTCGTCTCCCGCGAAGGCGGCCAGCGGATCAATTAAATGACAGGAAGTTTTGCAGGAACGGTTTTTCGAGGGTAAGTTGCGCGCCGGTTTTGTTGCCGGGCAGCCACGGCTGTCATGCAGCGCGGGGCAACTTGGGCCCAACTAATTTAGAGGACCTCCACTTGCCTATTTTTTCTTCTTTGCGCAAAGCCCTGCTGGCCACTGCCGGCCTGACGATTGCTGTCGGAGCCCAGGCCGCCGGTACGGTGCATATTTATAACTGGTCCGATTACATCGGCGAGACCACCCTGGCCGACTTCCAGAAAGCCACCGGGATCAAACCGGTCTATGACGTGTTCGATTCCAACGAAACCCTGGAAGGCAAACTGCTGGCCGGGCGTACCGGTTACGACGTGGTCGTGCCGTCGAACCACTTCCTCGGCAAGCAGATCAAGGCCGGCGCGTTCCAGAAACTCGACAAGTCGCAGTTGCCAAATTATTCCAATCTCGACCCGGCGCTGCTCAAGCGTCTGGAGCAGAACGATCCGGGCAACCTGTACGCCGTGCCGTACCTGTGGGGCACCAACGGCATCGGTTACAACGTCGATAAAGTGAAGGCTGTACTGGGTGTCGACAAGATCGATTCCTGGGGCGTTTTGTTCGAGCCTGAGAACATCAAGAAGCTGCAAAGCTGCGGTGTGGCATTCCTCGATTCGGCGGATGAAATGATGCCGACCGTGCTCAACTATCTGGGCCTGAATGCCAACAGCACCAATCCGAAGGATTACGAAAAAGCCACCGACAAATTGCTCGCGGTGCGTCCTTACGTGACCTACTTCCACTCCTCGAAATACATCGGTGATCTGGCCAACGGCGACATCTGCGTGGCCATCGGTTTCTCTGGCGATATCTTCCAGGCGAAGAACCGCGCAGCCGAAGCCAAGAAGGGCGTGAACATCGCCTACGCGGTGCCGAAAGAAGGTGGTGCGCTGTGGTTCGACATGCTGGCAATCCCCAAGGATTCGTCGAACGTGAAGCAGGCCCATGCCTTCATCAACTATCTGCTGAAACCTGAGGTGATCGCTCAGGTCAGTGATTACGTCGGTTATGCCAACCCTAATCCGGGTGCGGACAAGTTGATGGAGCAATCCATCCGCACCGATGCGTCGGTGTATCCGCCGCAGGCCGTTATCGACAAGGCTTATGTGTCGATCGAGTTGCCACCGAACATTCAGCGCCTGATGACCCGCAGCTGGACCAAGGTCAAGTCGGGGATGTAAGGCACACACTATCCTGGGTTCGCCTTGCGGGGCGAACTGCATTGTTTTTTTCTGGGAGTTTCGTAAATGGCAGTTGCCTCCGGCGCCTATAAGAAAGCCCTCGAGGGCGACCAGACACCGAAACAGGTGTTGGTCAAAATCGACCGGGTCACGAAGAAGTTCGACGAGACGATTGCCGTGGACGATGTGTCCCTGGAAATCAAGAAAGGCGAAATCTTCGCCCTGCTCGGCGGTTCGGGATCGGGCAAATCCACTCTGCTGCGGATGCTGGCAGGGTTCGAACGGCCCACGGAGGGGCGCATTTTCCTCGACGGCGTCGACATCACCGACATGCCGCCGTACGAGCGACCGATCAACATGATGTTCCAGTCGTACGCTTTGTTCCCGCACATGACCGTGGCGCAGAACATCGCCTTCGGCCTCAAGCAGGACAAGATTCCGGCCGCTGAAGTCGATGCCCGCGTGGCCGAGATGCTCAAGCTGGTGCAGATGAGCCAGTACGCCAAGCGCAAGCCGCATCAACTGTCCGGCGGTCAGCGTCAGCGCGTGGCGCTGGCACGTTCGCTGGCGAAGCGGCCGAAACTGTTGCTACTCGATGAGCCGATGGGCGCACTGGACAAGAAACTGCGTTCGCAGATGCAGCTGGAACTGGTCGAGATCATCGAGCGCGTCGGTGTGACCTGCGTGATGGTGACCCACGATCAGGAAGAGGCCATGACCATGGCCGAGCGCATCGCGATCATGCACCTGGGCTGGATCGCCCAGATCGGCAGCCCGATCGACATCTACGAAACCCCGACCAGCCGCTTGGTCTGCGAATTCATCGGCAACGTCAACATCTTCGAAGGTGAAGTGATCGACGACGCTGAAGGCCACGCAACCATTACCTGCAAAGATCTCGATCGGCAGATCTACGTCGGCCACGGCATCAGCACCTCGGTGCAGGACAAGTCCGTGACTTACGCGATCCGTCCGGAGAAGCTGCTGGTTACCGCCGATCAACCGACCTGCGAATACAACTGGTCGAGCGGCAAAGTCCACGACATCGCCTACCTCGGCGGGCACTCGGTGTTCTACGTTGAATTGCCGAGCGGCAAACTGGTGCAGTCGTTCGTCGCCAACGCCGAGCGCCGTGGCGCGCGTCCGACCTGGGGCGATCAGGTTTACGTGTGGTGGGAAGACGACAGCGGCGTGGTACTTCGCTCATGAACATGCGCAAATTCAAACGCCGCATCAACCGAATAATCCCCAATGGCCGCCAACTGGTCATCGGGGTCCCGTTCATCTGGCTGTTCCTGTTCTTCATGCTGCCGTTCTTCATCGTTCTGAAGATCAGCTTCGCCGAAGCCGACGTGGCCATCCCGCCGTACACCGAGATCTACACGTACGCCGAGCAGAAGCTGCAACTGCTGCTGAACCTGGGCAACTACGCAATGCTGGCGGGCGACGAGTTGTACATCGCCGCTTACCTCGGCTCGCTGAAGATGGCGCTGATCAGCACCATCCTCTGTCTGGTGATCGGCTACCCGATGGCCTACGCCATCGCCACCGCCCGTAAAGAGCTGCAAACGGTGCTGGTGCTGCTGATCATGATGCCGACCTGGACGGCAATCCTGATCCGCGTTTACGCGTGGATGGGCATCCTCAGCAACAACGGTTTGCTCAACGGTTTCCTGATGAGCATGGGTTTCATCGATGAGCCACTGCAGATCCTCAACACCAACCTTGCGGTGTACATCGGTGTCGTTTACTCGTACCTGCCGTTCATGATCCTGCCGCTATACGCCAACCTGGTGAAGCACGACAACAGTCTGCTCGAAGCCGCATCGGACCTGGGTTCGAGCACCTTCAACAGTTTCTGGAAAATCACCATCCCGCTGTCCAAGAACGGCATTATTGCCGGCTGCATGCTGGTGTTCATCCCGGTGGTCGGTGAGTTCGTGATCCCGGAACTGCTCGGCGGTCCGGAAACCCTGATGATCGGTAAAGTGCTCTGGCAAGAGTTCTTCAATAACCGTGACTGGCCGGTGGCATCCGCGCTGGCAGTGGTGATGCTGGCGATCCTGATTGTGCCGATCATTCTGTTCAACCGCAGTCAGGCCAAAGAAATGGAGGGCAAAGAATGAAGCGCATCCGTTTCTCCAGCCTGATGCTGGTTATCGGTTTGTTGTTCATCTACCTGCCGATGCTGATCCTGGTGATCTACTCGTTCAACGCCTCGAAACTGGTAACGGTGTGGGGCGGCTGGTCGATCAAGTGGTACGTCGGGTTGCTCGACAACACCCAACTGATGGGCTCGGTGCTGCGCTCGCTGGAAATCGCCTGCTACACCGCAGTTGCTGCGGTGGCGCTGGGCACACTGGCGGCGTTCGTGCTGACGCGCATCACTCGCTTCAAGGGCCGTACGCTGTTCGGCGGTCTGGTGACGGCGCCATTGGTAATGCCGGAAGTGATCACCGGTCTGTCGCTGTTGCTGTTGTTCGTGGCCATGGCGCAGATGATCGGCTGGCCGCAGGAACGTGGCATCGTCACCATCTGGATCGCCCACACCACGTTCTGTGCGGCGTATGTGGCGGTGGTGGTGTCGGCGCGTCTGCGTGAGCTCGACCTGTCGATCGAAGAAGCGGCGATGGACCTCGGTGCCCGGCCGTGGAAGGTGTTCTTCCTGATCACCATCCCGATGATCGCGCCATCGCTGGCGGCGGGCGGCATGATGTCGTTCGCGCTGTCGCTGGATGACCTGGTGCTGGCGAGCTTCGTTTCCGGTCCGGGGTCGACAACCCTGCCGATGGAAGTGTTCTCGGCGGTGCGTCTGGGTGTGAAGCCTGAGATCAACGCCGTGGCCAGTCTGATTCTGCTGGCGGTGTCGATCGTGACCTTCATGGTCTGGTTCTTCAGCCGCCGTGCCGAAGAAGCGCGCAAGAAAGCCATCCAGCAAGCCATCGAAGAAAGCGCAGCCGATTCGTGGAAGCAGCCGGACGTGCGTCGCGCACCAAGCCCGGAAGCCGCGTAAGCACTAATGGGTTGGCCTCATTCTCGAGGTCAACCCAATTCAAACTGTAGGAGTGAGCCTGCTCGCGATAGCGGAGTGTCAGTCAGGAAGTTTCCAACTGACAGGACGCCATCGCGAGCAGGCTCACTCCTACATGGGTTTTAGGCAGTCCAGGGTGAGTGGCGGATGACCTCGACAAAGTTCATCGGCTTGAACCCCGGCTCCTGATCCCTCAGCACATCGGTCTTCACATTGCCGAACGTGGTCTGCGGACGATGGCGCAAACCCTCGGCAAACGCGCAGATGATGCACTCCTTGAAGCCTTCCCCGCGCGGGTGCGCATGCACCACCGCTTCGCGCTGCACAGTGCTGAACGCGGCGTAGTCCATTCCGAGTACATCCATCTCGACACCTGCAGTGACCAGCGCCACGGTCGGACGCAGATGCTTCGCTACGCCCGGCGTGGTGTGCAGGGCAATCGACAGCCACACCTGTTCGATATCGTCATCGCTGAGCCCGTACGGTTTGAGAAACGCCGCCGCCGCGTTGGCACCGTCCACTTCGAAACGCTCGTCATCACTGCGATGACCTTCGACCAGACCGAGGTCGTGGAACATCGCGCCGACGTAGAGCAGCTCCGGATCGTAGGCCAGTTGTTGGCGTTCACCGCTCAGTGCGCCGAACAAAAATACCCGCCGCGAGTGGTGGTAGAGCAGATCGGACTCGATGTCGCGGATGTACTCGGTGGTGGCCCGGACGAGGGCGCTGTCGGGGATTTTGATGCCGGCGATGGTTGTGCTCATAACGGTTTCCTCGTCGAAAACGCCGTCGTGGCGCTGATGGGGAAAGTCTGTTCCCGGCGCTGAAAGCGAACAATCGATGCATGGCTGCGATCCTTGCCAATCGACCTGCAAATCGTGCCAAGCTAAAAGATCGCAGCCTTCGGCAGCTCCTACATGGGAACGCGGACACCTGTAGGAGCTGCCGTAGGCTGCGATCTTTTGCTCTTAA
>NZ_AKJR01000018.1:0-35829 GCF_000282235.1 Pseudomonas sp. GM24
CGGATTCTGAAAAGCCCCGGATCGGCTCCCTTTCCCCCTCGCCCCCTTGGGGGAGAGGGCTGGGGTGAGGGGGTTGCCCTTGGCCGCGCCGCGATCTTCGACTTTTACCTCCCGCGCAACAGTCATTTATGAAAATCACGCTGTTTCCCAACGCCCGGCGACTTTATCTTTGCCCGCACCAAACAGCACTCGCCAAGCGAGAAGGTTTTCAAGATGTCCAACAGTATGGGTATTGCCAGCGCGTTCGTTTTGTCCTCATTGATCCTGTCGCCGATGGCGATGGCTGAAGAATCGCAGTCGTTCGTGGCGCACAATGTCGCTCGCGCTCAGGCCTTCGATCAGCATCAGGCCGAAGTGATGGCCAAGGCTCAGGACGCCTCGCAAGCCCCGCAGGCTGCCACTTCCCAGACTCAAGCAAGCGAGAAAGACAGCTGAGGCGCGCTTCGCGCCAACGTTTCCCTCGACGCGGTTGTTTGGCTCTTCCCGTTCAACCGTCGTCATTCCAGGCCGCTGCCTTTCAGCGGCCTTTTTTCGTTGTGGTCTGAAAGCCGTTTGGTTCGTCTGTAACAACAAGAAACATCGAGCGCCTCAAAATATAGAGGCGCCAGTTGACCCAAGGAGCTCCATTGCACGTGCGTTACCCAGTCCGCTTCACCCCGCTGTTCATTGCAATTGCCGCAACGATTGCCCCTGCCGCCCACGCCGACGAGCCTGCCAAAGAAGGCTTTGTCGAGGGTTCGAGCCTCAACCTCAACGCCCGCAACTACTACATGAATCGCAACCGCTTGCAGAAAGCGGACGACAACATCGAGTGGGGCCAAGGCTTTCTTGGGGTGTTCAAATCGGGTTACACCGAAGGCACGGTCGGTTTCGGCATTGACGCCCACGCCATGCTCGGGTTGAAGCTGGATGGCGGTGGCGGCACGGACGGGTCGAGCATCCTGCCGGTCCGAGAGAATGGCGGCAAAGCGCCGGGTTCGTTCTCCACGGCGGGCGGCACGTTGAAAATGCGCGCGTTCGATACCGAATTGAAGGCCGGAGACCTGTTCCTCACCAACCCGGTCATCGCCGGCGGTGAAACGCGCATGCTGCCGCAGACTTTCCGTGGTGTGAGCCTGACCAACCACAGCCTCGACGGCTGGCTGATCGAAGGTGGCCAGGCCAGTTTTACCAAGCCTTACAACCAAAGCGGTCACACGCGCATCGGCACTTCCTACGGCACCCTTGCCGACGGCGATGAGAGCCAGCACCTGAACTGGGCCGGTGTGGCCTGGAGCGGCGTCGAAGGTCTGACCAGCAGTCTTTACGCCTCCGAGCTGAAGGACATCTGGAACCAGTACTACTACGACCTGGATTACACCTGGCAGTTGAACGATCTGGTCAGCCTCAACCCGGGCCTGCATTTCTATCACACGCAAGACACCGGTGATGCGCTGCTGGGCAACATCGACAACAACACCTACAGCCTGCATTTCACCGTTGGCGTCGGTAATCACAGCGTTACCGCCGCGTATCAGCGGGTCAACGGCAACACGCCGTTCGACTACATCAGCCAGGGTGACAGCGTTTATCTGGATAACTCGCAACAGTACTCCGACTTCAACGGTCCGAACGAGCGCTCGTGGAAGCTCAAGTACGCCTATGACTTCGCCGGTGTCGGCGTGCCGGGTCTGACCTCGTCTGTGTCCTACTCGCGCGGCACTGTCGACCTGACCAAAGTTGACCCCGACAGCAAAGGCTATTCCAACTGGTACAGCGCCGATGGCCGCAACGCCAAGCATTGGGAACGCGATCTCGACTTGAAGTACGTGGTGCAGAGCGGTCAGGCCAAGGATCTGGCGGTGCACCTGCAATGGGCGACCAACCGTGGCGGCAACGGTTACGGCGTGATTGATTCGGATACAGATGAATACCGCGTGATCATCGACTACCCGATCAACGTCTTCTAAGATCGGCGCCACAGCACAGTCTTGAAGTCCAGGCTCGCTCCCACATTAGGAATGGTTTCTGGCTTCGGCTGTGGTGTTTGGCCTACTACGCTTATAAGACCTTCCCCCAACCGACAGCCCAATCATGATCGCGAGCCGTACCCCACCCGTTGCGGGCAAGACCGGACGCCCCGAGCTGCTGCTGATCTGCGGCAGTTTGCTGACAGTGATCGCGATTCTGTGCATCGTCACGTTCCTGCTGATCCGCGAGCACGCCAATGCTCGGGAATCGGCGACCCGCAGTGCCACCACCATTGCGCAACTGATCGACGCCGATGTGCTGCGCACCGTCGAGCTGTACGACTTGACCCTGCAAGGCCTGATCGCCGCCGCCCAGCGCGATGACCTGCAAGATGTCTCACCGCAGATCCGCCATCTGGCGCTGTTCGACCGCTCGACCACGGCACGCTTCAAGGGCGATATTCTGCTGCTCGACAAGCATGGGGATGTGATTGCCGATTCTTCGCGAATCGAGCCAAAACCGGGTAATTTTGCCGACCGCGATTACTTCCTCGCCCACGCCTTCAATCGCGACATCGGCATGTTCATCAGCCGTCCGTTCAAGACCCGTTGCGACTGCGACGAGGCCAATCAGTGGCGAATCAGTTTCAGTCGCCGGATCTCCTCGCAAACCGGTGAGTTCGCTGGTGTGGCCGTGGCGTCGATGAAACTCGACTACTTCGACCAATTGTTCAACAGCCTCGACATTGGCAAAGACAGCACGCTGAACATCATCAACAGTGACGGCGTCCTGCTCGCACAGAAGCCTTATCTGCAAAGTGATTCCATCGGCAAAAGCTTCGGCAACCGGCCGAATGTCGTGCGCATCCTCGGCGACAAGGACGGCAGCGGCAGTTTCACCAGCACCTCGAGCATGGATCATCAGCAGCGCCTCTATACCTATTCGCGGGTTGGCAATTTGCCGTTGACGGTGATGGTTGCGCTGTCCAGCGATCAAGTGTTCGGCACCTGGCGGCGCACCGCGATTCTGATCAGCGGTGCCACGGGTGTGTTGTGCGTGGGTCTGTTGTGGCTGACCTGGCTGTTGGCCCGCGAATTACGCTTGCGCCAGCGTGCCGAGCGCGAGCTGGCGCAACTGGCTGCTACCGATGCGCTGACGGGCGTGGCCAATCGGCGAATGCTCGATCAGGCACTGCGTCATGAGTGGTTCCGCGCCCAGCGCTCGGGCAAACCGATGTCGGTGATGATGATCGATGCCGATCACTTCAAGGCTTTCAATGATCGACATGGGCATCAGGCCGGGGATCAGGCGTTGAAGACGCTGGCCAAGGTCATCACGGACAATGTGCGGCGACCGGCGGATTTGGTCGCGCGTTATGGCGGGGAGGAGTTTTCGGTGATTCTCGCCGAGACCGACGGTCATGGCGCGCAGCAGATTGCCGAGCATATTCGTCAGGCGGTGGAGCAATTGCCATTGGTCGATGGGGCTGAGCGGCCGATGACCGTGAGTATTGGCATTGCGACATGGACGGCGGCGAGCGAGATGACGCTGGAACAGTTGCTGTTTGCGGCGGACAAGGCGTTGTATCAGGCCAAGGAAGGTGGGCGTAACCGGGTGGTGGTGGCTGCCTGATAGATGTATTGGCTTCACCGGCCCTATCGCTGGCAAGCCAGCTCCCACAGGGATTTGTGATGTGCTGCAGATTTGTGATTCACAAAGAAACCTGTGGGAGCTGGCTTGCCAGCGATAGGGCCAGATCAGGCACCAGAGAAATTGCAGGCATAAAAAAAGGCCATCCGAGGATGGCCTTCAAAAAACTAGAGAGGTTTTTTACTTACACCGCCGCAACCGGGCGCATGTAAGAGATTGGTGCGGTGCTGGCGTCTTCGAACGTCACCACTTCCCAAGCATCTGTCTGCTCAATCAACTTGCGCAGCAGCTGGTTGTTCAGTGCATGACCGGACTTGAAGCCTTTGAACTCACCAATCAGGCTGTTGCCCAGCAGGTACAGGTCGCCAATGGCATCGAGGATCTTGTGCTTCACGAATTCGTCTTCATAGCGAAGGCCGTCTTCGTTCAACACGCCATCGGCATCGACCACGATTGCGTTTTCAACGCTGCCGCCGAGTGCGAGGTTGTGCTTGCGCAGGTACTCGATATCACTCATGAAACCGAAGGTACGGGCGCGGCTGACTTCTTTTACGAACGAAGTGCTGGAAAAATCCACGCTTGCACTTTGGGTGCGGTCCCGGAATACCGGGTGATCGAAATCGATCTCGAAGCTCACCTTGAACCCTTCGAAAGGGACGAAAGTGGCGCGCTTGTCGCCGTCTTCCACTGTCACTTCACGCAGGATACGGATGAATTTCTTGGCGGCGTCCTGTTCTTCCAGGCCTGCCGATTGAATCAGGAATACGAAGGGTCCAGCGCTGCCATCCATGATCGGGACTTCGGACGCGGAGAGCTCGACGTAGGCGTTATCGATGCCCAGGCCAGCCATGGCCGAGAGCAAGTGCTCTACCGTGTCCACTTTCACGTCGCCGTTGATCAGCGTCGTCGACATAGTGGTTTCACCGACGTTTTCCGCGCGGGCAGGAATCTGCACCACAGGGTCGAGGTCAGCGCGACAAAACACAATGCCAGTGTCGACAGGCGCAGGCTTGAGGGTCAGATAGACCTTCTCACCGGAGTGCAGGCCTACACCTGTGGCACGGATAATATTTTTCAGTGTGCGTTGTTTAATCATGGCTTGGGCCGCTTCAGCGCAAATTGCGAACTGGTATCAACAAAGGCTGGCGATGATAGCAGACCATGCCTTTGCTGAACACCAATCACCTTCATAGCCCTGATACATTCCATCAATCGGCCTGACGACGCAGGAAAGCCGGGATGTCCAGGTAGTCCAGATCATCTTGCGGATTCATCTTCGCGGCAGCCGCAGCACCGGCCTGAGCCTGGTTGCGCATGACGGTCGGACGGTCCAGATCACGGTAGTTCACCGCTGGCGCTTCCTGACGGGCCGCAGCCGGTTGTTGCACCTGGGCAGAAGCCATGGAGGTGTGAACGGTGTTGTCGATAACCTTTACAGGCTTCTCGATTTTCGCGCCCAGACCGGTGGCAACCACAGTCACGTGCAGTTCGTCGCGCATGTCCGGATCGATAACGGTACCGACCTTGACCATCGCGTGCTCGGAAGCGAAGGCTTCGATGATGCTACCCACGTCGGAGTACTCACCCAGGGACAGGTCAGGACCGGCGGTGATGTTCACCAGGATGCCGCGTGCGCCTTGCAGGTTCACGTCTTCCAGTAGCGGGTTGCGGATGGCCGCTTCAGTGGCTTCACGTGCACGGTTCGGACCGCTGGCGCAGCCAGTGCCCATCATCGCCATGCCCATTTCGCTCATTACGGTACGTACGTCGGCGAAGTCGACGTTGATCATGCCCGGACGCTTGATGATGTCGGAGATACCGCGAACGGCACCGGCCAGTACATCGTCAGCCTTGGCGAAAGCCGACAGCAAGCTGGCGTCTTTACCGAGGATGGTCAGCAGCTTCTCGTTAGGGATGGTGATCAACGAGTCGACGCTTTCCGAAAGCATGCGGATGCCTTCATCGGCGATCTGCATACGCTTGCGGCCTTCGAACGGGAACGGACGCGTTACTACCGCAACGGTCAGAATGCCCATTTCCTTGGCCACTTCGGCGATGATCGGCGCAGCACCGGTACCGGTACCGCCGCCCATGCCAGTGGTGATGAACACCATGTTGGTGCCCTGCAGGACTTCGGCAATGCGCTCACGGTCTTCGAGAGCGGCCTGACGACCTACTTCAGGGTTGGCGCCGGCGCCCAGACCTTTGGTCACGCCGGTGCCCAGTTGCAGAATGGTGCGCGCGCCGATGTTTTTCAGCGCTTGAGCATCAGTGTTGGCGCAGATGAACTCAACGCCTTCGATGTTGCTCTTGACCATGTGATTGACAGCGTTGCCGCCGCCACCGCCAACACCGATAACTTTGATTACCGGGCTTGCGGGGATGTTGTCTACGAGTTCGAACATTTTCCCTCTCCTTACATTCTCTAGTTTTTTCGCCTACTGCATTTTTGTTGCGGTGTTGCGGTAAAGCTTTAGAAGTTGCCTTGAACCCACTTCTTCAATCGGTCCAGCAACGGCGCCTGTGGCTCTTCGTTGCTGTAGCTGTCGCGGCTGCCGATGCCGGAGAACGAAACCCCGTCGGACTGCTTTTGCAGGCCGTACATCAACAAACCAACGCCAGTGGAATAAATCGGGTTGCGCACCACGTCATCCAGACCTTTCACGCCATGCGGTACGCCGAGGCGGACCGGCATGTGGAAGATTTCTTCGGCCAGTTCAGTGGCGCCTTCCATCTTCGACGTACCGCCGGTGAGGACGATGCCGGCCGGGATCAGGTCTTCGTAGCCGCTGCGACGCAGCTCGGCCTGGATCAGGGTGAACAGTTCGTCGTAACGCGGCTCGACCACTTCGGCCAGGGCCTGACGCGACAGTTCGCGCGGTGGACGATCGCCAACACTCGGCACCTTGATGGTTTCACCGGCACCGGCCAGTTTGGCCAGGGCGCAGGCGTAGCGGATCTTGATCTCTTCGGCGTACTGGGTCGGGGTGCGCAACGCCATGGCGATGTCGTTGGTCACCTGATCACCGGCAATCGGGATCACTGCGGTGTGGCGGATCGCGCCTTCAGTAAAGATCGCGATGTCAGTGGTGCCGCCGCCGATGTCGACCAGGCACACGCCGAGTTCTTTCTCGTCGTCGGTCAGCACCGAGTAGGCCGAGGCCAGTTGCTCGAGAATGATGTCGTCGATTTCCAGACCGCAGCGACGCACGCATTTTTCAATGTTTTGTGCAGCGTTGACGGCGCAGGTGACCACGTGAACCTTGGCTTCCAGACGTACGCCGGACATGCCCAGAGGCTCGCGTACGCCTTCCTGGTTATCGATCACGTAATCCTGCGGCAGGGTGTGCAGCACGCGCTGGTCAGCCGGGATAGCTACAGCCTGAGCGGCGTCGAGCACGCGCTCAAGGTCAGCCGAGCTGACTTCACGATCACGGATCGCGACGATGCCGTGGGAGTTCAGGCTGCGGATGTGATTGCCCGCCACGCCGACGAACGCCGAGTGAATGCGGCAGCCCGCCATCAGTTGGGCCTCTTCGATCGCGCGCTGGATCGATTGCACGGTGGACTCGATGTTGACCACCACGCCCTTCTTCAGGCCACGGGACGGATGGGTACCGATCCCGACGATTTCCAGCGAGCCGTCGTCGGAGACCTCGCCGACCAGCGCCACCACCTTGGAGGTGCCGATATCGAGACCGACGATCATTTTGCCGCTTTGCACGTTTGCCATGGGTCCTGCCTCTTCTTAATTCTTTGCGACAGCGGGTTGGGCTGTCGTCGGCGCTACTGGTTCCCGCCAGCCAACAGCGAGGCCGTTGGCGTAGCGCAGATCGATGCGCGCAATGTTCGTAATCTGGTCTTTAAGCGTCTTGTCATAGATGGCGATAAAGCGGCGCATCTTTTCCACCAGGTTGCCGCGTCCCAGCAGCAACTCGATGCCGGGGCCGGAACTGCCGGCACCGGTGGTCAGGAACCAACTCCCGCGTTCACGCAATTCCAGGCGCGCAATCGAGAAGCCCAACGGCCGCAGCATCTGGCTCAGCACCTGATACTGCTGCATGACTTGCTGCTGAGCCCGTTGTGGGCCGAACAGCTGTGGCAGGTGTTCGTAATTCGCCAGTTCCTTGGGCGTAAACGCCTGGCCCTGGTTGTTCAGCAACGACTCGTCGCCCCAACGCGCCACCGGCAATTGTTCTTCGAGGCGGATCACCACCTGGTCCGGCCACACCCGACGTACTTCGGCGTGGGCGATCCACGGCATCTGCTCAAGCTCGGTGCGCATACCGGCCAGGTCGATGGTGAAGAAGCTCGACGCCACATACGGGGCGATCCGCTGCTGCACCGCTTGCTGGCTGATGTAGCTCAGGTCGCCCTGCACGGCGATCTTGGTGATCGGCCGGTCGGCGTACGGCAGCAAACGCGTCGCGCCTTCGTAAGTGCCAAAGCCCAGCACCACCAACAGCACTGGCCAGAACAGACTTTTCAGAAAGCTGAAATTGGCTTTCGGCAGGCGCGCGGACATCGGCTCTTTCGCCACCATTCGGCTGGCACCCCGTGGCACCGGCTTGCGGCCGGGTGCGGGAGGCTGATGTCGGAGCTGAGCGCCTTGCATCGTCTTAACCTCGAGCGTCTTCAACACTGGCGGCCAGAATGGCCAGAACCAGTTGCTGGAAATCCAGGCCAGCCGCGCGGGCCGCCATCGGCACCAGACTGTGATCGGTCATGCCCGGTGCGGTGTTCACTTCCAGGAACCAGAACTGCCCGTCGGCGTCCTGCATCACGTCCGCCCTGCCCCAGCCGGCAATACCCAGCGCCTCACAGGCCTTGGCCGTGAGATCCATGAGTTCTTGCTCCTTGACGGCATCCAGCCCGCACGGAATGCGGTACTGGGTATCGTTGGCGATGTACTTGGCGTCGTAGTCGTAGAACGTGTGCGGTGTACCCAGGGCAATAGGAGGCAACACCTGGTCACGCAGGGTGGCGATGGTGAACTCCGGACCTTGAATCCATTGCTCAACCAAGACTTGCGAATCGTAGGTACTGGCCGCTTTCCATGCGTCGATCAACTCGGACGCAGAACTCACTTTGGCCATCCCGATACTTGAACCTTCATGCGCCGGTTTGACGATCAAAGGGAAGCCCAGTTCCGTCGCCGCCGAAATACAATCGGCTTCGCTGCACAGCACGGCGTGACGCGGCGTCGGAATCCCGAGGCTGTGCCAGACCTGCTTGGTGCGCAGTTTGTCCATCGCCAGTGCCGAGGCCAGAATGCCGCTGCCGGTGTACGGAATGCCCGCCACTTCGAGCAGGCCCTGCATGGAGCCGTCTTCACCGCCACGGCCGTGAAGAATGATGAAGGCGCGGTCGATCTTTTCGCTGAGCAGACGTTGCAGAATGTCGTCGCCAACGTCGATGCCGAACGCGTCCACGCCAGCACTTTGCAGCGCTTCAAGTACGGCGTTACCGGATTTCAGCGAAACCTCACGCTCGGCACTCAGCCCGCCGAAGAGCACGGCGACGCGGCCGAAGTCTTTTGGCGCGATGGTGGAGAACAGGTTGGCGTAGGCAGCAGTCATTTCAACTTCCCCTCGACCGACGCCGCCACGGCGCCAGCAAACAATTCACTTTTCAACAGCTTCGGCGCGAGACCGCCGATATCACCAGCGCCCTGACACAGCAGGATGTCACCGGCACGCAGCAGCGGCTTGACCAGCGGCGCCAGATCGACGCCACGCTCGATGTAGATCGGGTCGAGCTGACCGCGCTGGCGGATGCTGTTGCACAGCTTGCGGCTGTCAGCGCCCGGGATCGGCTCTTCGCCGGCCGGATAGACTTCCATCAGCAGCAGCACGTTGGCGTCGGCCAGTACATTGACGAAGTCGTCGTACAGGTCGCGGGTGCGGCTGTAGCGATGCGGTTGATACACCATCACCAGACGGCGCTCCGGCCAGCCACCGCGCACGGCTTTGATCACTGCAGCGACTTCGGTCGGGTGGTGACCGTAGTCATCGACCAGCATCACGTTGCCGCCGTCCACTGGCAGTTCGCCGTAGACCTGGAAGCGTCGACCCACGCCCTGGAAGCCAGAGAGGCCCTGAACGATGGCTTCATCGCTGACGCCTTCGTCGGTGGCGATGCAAATTGTCGCCAGCGAGTTGAGGACGTTGTGGTTGCCGGGCATGTTCACCGACACGTCCAGCGGTTCACGATCCGGGCGCAGCACGGTGAAGAACGTCTGCATGCCTTGCTGGCGAATATTGATCGCGCGCACGTCAGCGTCTTCGCTGAAGCCGTAGGTCACGGTCGGACGTTTCACCAGCGGCAGGATTTCGCGCACCACCGGATCGTCCAGGCACATCACTGCCAAGCCGTAGAACGGCAGGTTGTGCAGGAACTCGACGAAGGTTTTCTTCAGTTTGTTGAAGTCACCGTCGTAGGTCGCCATGTGGTCGGCGTCGATGTTGGTGACCACGGCCACCAGCGGTTGCAGATGCAGAAAACTCGCATCGCTTTCATCGGCTTCGGCGATCAGGTAACGGCTGGTGCCGAGCTGGGCATTGGTGCCCGCGGCATTCAGACGACCACCGATGACGAACGTCGGGTCCAGACCACCAGCGGCGAACACCGAAGCGATCAGGCTGGTGGTGGTGGTTTTGCCGTGCGTACCGGCGACAGCGATGCCGTGGCGATAGCGCATCAGTTCCGCAAGCATTTCGGCACGCGGTACAACCGGAATGCGGCGCTCAAGCGCAGTCGCGACTTCCGGGTTCGAGGTATTTACCGCGCTAGACACCACCAGCACATCGGCGGTCGCAGCGTTCTCGGCACGGTGGCCAATGAAAATCTGCGCGCCGAACGATTCCAGACGCTCGGTCACCGGCGAAGCTTTCAGGTCGGAACCGGACACTTGGTAGCCCAGGTTCAACAACACTTCGGCAATACCGCACATGCCCACGCCGCCGATGCCGACGAAGTGGATGCGACGGATGCGGCGCATTTCCGGTTGCGGCATGGCTTTCTGATTCTCAACCATGGGCCACCTCCAGACAGGTATCGACCACGCTACGGGTGGCATCGGGTTTCGCCAGACGGCGGGCCGCTTGGGCCATATCTTCGAGTCGTTGCGGTTGCATCAAGACCTCTGTCAGGCGCGCGGCAAGGTCCGCGGCACCAGTCGTTCTTTGCGGCATCAGGAAGGCAGCGCCTTCGCGGGCCAAATAATCGGCGTTGCGGGTCTGGTGATCGTCGATCGCGTGGGGCAAAGGCACCAGCATCGAGGGCAGACCGGCGGCAGCCAGCTCACTGATGGTCAACGCGCCTGCGCGACACACCACCAGGTCAGCCCAGCCATAGGCCTGGGCCATGTCTTTGATGAACGGCTGCACCTGCGCTTCCACGCCGGCGGCGCGGTAACGCTCTGCAGTCACTTCATCGTGGTTTTTGCCAGCCTGATGAAACACTTCCGGGCGCAAATCGGCAGCGACTTGGGCCAGGGCTTCAGGCAGCAACTTGTTCAACGGTTCTGCGCCAAGGCTTCCGCCGAGGATCAGCAAACGCGCTTTGCGACCGGCCAGGGCAGGTCGCGATGTATCGAGGAACAGCTCGCTGCGCACCGGATTTCCGGTGGTACGGCGGGTGTCCGACAGAGTAAAGGTGTCGGGGAACGCTTCACACACCCGGGCGGCGAACGGCACCAGCAACCGATTGGCGGTGCCGGCCACGGCGTTCTGCTCGTGAACGATCACCGGCACACCGGCCAGTTTCGCGGCGAGGCCACCGGGACCGGTCACATAACCACCGAAGCCGACCACACACACCGGCTTCAAGCGACGAATGATTGCCCGCGCCTGCCACACCGATTTGAGCAGCATGAACGGCGCCTTGAGCAGCGACAGCTTGCCCTTGCCGCGCAGGCCGGTAGCGTTGATGCGGTGCAGTTCAAGACCTGCCGCCGGCACCAGTTCGTTCTCGATCCCGCGTGGCGTGCCGAGCCAGTGCACGGTGTAGCCGCGCGCCTGAAACTCGCGGGCACAGGCCAGCGCCGGGAACACGTGACCGCCGGTGCCGCCGGCCATGATCAATACGTTAGCGCCCATGATTCGGCTCCTCGGCGAAGTCGCTCTCATGGAATTCCATCTCTTCACTGCCCAGATGGGTTCGACTCTCCCACTCGATCCTCAGCAACAAGCCGAGACAGGCACAGCAGATCACCAACGAACTGCCGCCATAACTGAGGAACGGCAAGGTCAGGCCCTTGGTTGGCAGCAGGCCGACGTTCACACCGATGTTGATCAGGAACTGACCAATCCACAGGAACGACAGACCGTAAGCCACATACGCGGCAAAGAACTGCTTGGCTTTCTCCGCCCACAAGCCGATGTACATGCCGCGAATACACACGAACACGAACAGCGCGACGGTGCACAGCGAACCCACGGCGCCGAGCTCTTCAGCCAGTACCGAGAACACGAAGTCAGTGTGCGCTTCCGGCAGGTAGAACTGCTTCTGCACGCTGTTGCCCAGACCGACGCCCAGCCATTCACCGCGACCGAACGCGATCAACGCTTGCGACAACTGATAGCCGGCGCCGAACTGGTCAGCCCACGGGTCGGCGAAGTTGGTCAGACGCGCCATACGATATGGCTGCATCTGAATCAGCAAGACCACGGCCCCGACCGCCAACACCACCATCAGCGAGAAGCGGAACAGTCCGACCCCGCCGAGGAACAGCATGGCCGCCGCAGCACCCATCATTACTACGGTGGCCCCGAAGTCCGGTTCCATCAGCAACAGACCGGCCATCGGCAGCAGCACGATGAACGGCTTGAAGAAGCCCATCCAGCTTTCACGCACCTCTTTCTGGCGACGCACCAGATAACCGGCGAGGTAGATCACCACGAACACTTTGGCGATCTCGGAAGGCTGCACGTTGAAGAAGCTGAAACCGATCCAGCGCATCGAACCGTTCACTTCGCGACCGATGCCGGGAATGATCACCATCACCAGCAAGCCGAACGCACCGATCAGCATCAGCCAGCCGAGACGTTGCCAGGTGGCGATCGGAATCATCATGGTGACGATGCACGCGCCCAGACCCAGCACCACATAAATAAGGTGGCGAATCATGTAATACAGCGGACTGCCCGACTGCGCGGCTGCCACTTCGGTGGACGCCGAGGCGATCATGATCAAACCGAGACCGAGCAGCGCCAGGCAACCGGCGAGCATCGGGAAATCGAGGTCGATACCGCGCCCGGTGATGATCGGCGACGGATACGGTTTGATGATATTGCGCAGGCTCATGCCAGATCCTCCACAGCGCGGACGAACTGGTGACCACGGTCTTCGTAATTCTTGAACATGTCGAAACTGGCACAGGCCGGCGACAGCAGCACGACGTCACCCGGCCGGGCGGCGGCGCGGCATTGCGCAACGGCGTCGACCAGTGAGGTCGCGCGAATCAGCGGCACGGCATCACCGATTGCCGCACCGATCTTGTCGGAGTCGCGGCCCATCAGGATCACGGCGCGGCAGTTGGCCGCCACTGGATCACGCAGATCGTTGAATTCGGCACCCTTGCCATCACCACCGGCGATCAGGATGACCTTACCGTTGATGTCCGTGCCGAGGCCTTCGATGGCCGCCAGTGCGGCGCCAACGTTGGTCGCTTTGGAATCGTTGTAATACGCCACGCCATCGAGATCACGCACCCACTGGCAGCGATGTTCGAGGCCGGCGAAGGTGCGCAGCGCCGAGAGCATGGCGTCGAACGGCAAGCCCACGGCGTGACCGAGCGCCAGCGCCGCGAGGGCGTTGGACTGGTTGTGTGCACCGCGAATCTTCAATTCACGCACTGGCATCAGATTCTGGAATTCGAAGGCCAGGTACTTCTCGCCATCTTCTTCGCGGATACCGAATGCCTTGAAATCCGGTTTGCTCAGACCGAAGGTCCAGCACGGCTGGCCCTCACCCATCAACGGACGAGTCAGCGCATCCTGGCGGTTGACCACGAACTGCTTGGCACCACGGAAAATCCGGTGCTTGGCCAAGTGGTACGCCGGTAGACCGCTGTAGCGATCCATGTGGTCTTCGCTGATGTTCAGCACGGTGGCCACTTCGGCATTGAGCTGGTCGGTGGTTTCCAGTTGGAAACTCGACAGCTCCATGACGTACAGCTCGACATCGTCGCTGAGCAGATCCAGCGCCGGAGTGCCAAGGTTGCCGCCGACGGCGACACGCTTGCCGGCCGCAGCCGCCATCTCGCCGACCAGGGTGGTGACGGTGCTTTTCGCGTTGGAACCGCTGATGGCCACGATCGGCGCCCGCGCGTTACGCGCGAACAGCTCGATGTCGCCGGACAGTTTCACGCCACGGGCCGCAGCGGCTTGCAGGGCCGGGGTCGCCAGCGCCAGGCCGGGGCTCACGTAGAGCTCGTCGGCACGGCACAGGAATTCGACGTCCAGCTCGCCACAACGCACTTCCACGTGCGGATAGTCACGCTTGAGCGTGGCCAGTTCCGGTGGATTTTCCCGCGTGTCCGCCACGGCAAACGACGTGCCCCGGTTCGCCAGGAAGCGAACCAGGGACATGCCGCTCTTGCCGAGGCCGACAACGATGCGGAAGTGGTCAGAAGCGATCAGAGACACTCGTTCTACCTCAGCTTCAGGGTGGCAAGGCCGATCAGCACGAGAATCACGGTGATGATCCAGAAACGGACGATCACGCGCGGCTCGGGCCAGCCCTTGAGTTCAAAATGGTGGTGGATCGGTGCCATGCGGAACACACGGCGACCGGTCAGCTTAAAGGACGCAACCTGAATGACGACTGACAGGGTTTCCATCACGAACACGCCGCCCATGATGAACAGGACGATTTCCTGACGGACGATCACCGCGATGGTGCCCAGCGCCGCGCCGAGTGCCAGGGCACCGACGTCGCCCATGAACACTTGCGCCGGATAGGTGTTGAACCACAGGAAGCCGAGACCGGCACCGATCAGCGCGCCGCAGAACACGATCAGTTCGCCCGCGCCCGGCACGTAAGGGATCAACAGGTATTCAGCGAATTTCACGTTACCCGACAGGTAGCAGAAGATGCCGAGGCCACCACCGACCATCACGGTCGGCATGATTGCCAGGCCATCGAGGCCGTCAGTCAGGTTGACCGCGTTGCTCGAGCCGACGATCACAAAGTAGGTCAGCACGATGAAACCGAGGCCCAGCGGAATGCTGTAGTCCTTGAGCATCGGCAGAATCAGCGTGGTTTCCACCGGGGTGGACGCAGTCATATAAAGGAAGATCGCCGCGCCGAGGCCAAACACCGACTGCCAGAAATACTTCCAGCGGCTCGGCAGACCACGCGAGTTCTTCTCGATGACTTTGCGGTAATCGTCGACCCAGCCGATGGCGCCGAACAACAGAGTCACCAACAAAACAGTCCAGACGTAGCGGTTGCTCAGGTCAGCCCAAAGCAGAGTGCTGACGCCGATCGAAGACAGAATCAGTGCGCCGCCCATGGTCGGTGTACCCGACTTGGACAGGTGCGATTGCGGGCCATCATTACGAACGGACTGACCGATCTGACGGTTCTGCAAAGTGCGGATCATCCACGGGCCATAGCACAGCGACAAAACCAGCGCGGTCAGCACACCGAGAATCCCGCGCAGGGTCAGGTACTGAAAGACCGCGAAGCCTTTGTAGAACTGTTGCAGATACTCCGCTAGCAGCAGCAGCATTAATGTTTCTCCAGACTGGACCCGCACAGAGCCGCAACGATGTTTTCCATCGCTGCACTGCGCGAACCCTTGATCAAAATGGTGGTGTTTGTGTCCTGCTCGGCGTCGAGGGCCTGAATCAGTTCGGCTTGCGTGCCGAAGTGATGCGCCTGTTCACCGAAAGCGTTTACGGCGTGAACCATGTTTGGCCCGACGGCATAAAGCGCGGAAACCTTGCCCCGGGCGTACTCGCCCACGTCGCGGTGCCCCTGCTCCGCCCAATCGCCCAACTCGCCGATATCTCCGAGCACCAGGACGGTGCGGCCGGAAAAGCCGGCGAGTATATCAACGGCCGCGCACATCGAGGTGGGGTTTGCGTTGTAAGTGTCATCGATCACGCGCATACCGTTTTTCGCCAGTTGCGCGACGGTGCGACCCTTGACCGGTTGCACGGCGCCAAGCCCGGTGGCGATGCCGAACAGCGACACGCCCAGGGCGTGAGCGGCAGCGGCGGCGGCCATGGAGTTGGCGACGTTATGCGTGCCGAGCAGGTTCAGTTGAACGCGCTCGACACCTTCAGGTGTGTGCAGATTGAAGGCCGGGCAACCACGGGCATCGGTGCTCAGATCGCTGGCGTAAAAGTCCGCGTGCGTGTTGCTCAAGGCAAAAGTCAGCACTTTGCGCGCGCCCGCACGGGTCTTCCAGATACCGAAAGCCTTGTCATCGAGGTTGAGCACGGCGACGCCATCGGCCGCCAGCCCGTCGATGATTTCGCCTTTGGCTTCGACGATTTTTTCCGGCCCGCCGAACTCACCAACATGCGCGGTGCCGGCATTGTTGAGGATCGCCACGTGCGGCTTGGTCAGGCCAACGGTGTAAGCGATTTCGCCCAGACGCGAGGCGCCCAGTTCAATGACGGCCGAAGTGTGTTCCGGGGCCAGTTCGAGCAGGGTCAGCGGCGCGCCGAGGTCGTTGTTCAGATTGCCACGGGTCGCCAGTACCGGACCGCGGGTGCGCAGGATGCTCGCGAGCATTTCCTTGACCGTGGTCTTGCCGCTGGAACCGGTGATCGCTGCGACTGGCTGAGTGAACGCGGCACGGTTCAGCGCGCCCAACTGGCCGAGGGCCTGACGGGTGTCTTTGACCAGCAGTTGCGGCAAGGTGCTGTCGGCGACTTCACGCTCGACCAGCGCAGCAACGGCGCCTTTGCCAGCGACATCGTTCAAATAGTCATGACCGTCGAATCGCGGGCCGGTCAACGCAATAAACAGTTGGCCTGGCTGGATCGCACGGCTGTCGATGCTGACGCCGTCGAAACTGGCATCAGCAGCGATCAAACGTGCATCGAGTGCGTTGGTCAGTTCGCTGAGTTTCAAGGCCTTAAGCATGGGCCACCTCCCACGCCGTCAGGGCGTGATCAGCCTCGACCAGATCGGAGAAAGCGTGGCGCTCGCCGTTGATTTCCTGATAGTCCTCGTGACCTTTACCGGCCAGAACAATCACGTCATCGGCCGAAGCGCCGGCAATCAGTTGCGCAATCGCCTGACCACGGCCGGCGACAAAGGTGACTTTATCCACAGCCGTGAAACCGGCGCGGATGTCATCGAAAATCACTGCTGGATCTTCAGTACGCGGGTTGTCGTCGGTGACCAGCACCTGATCGGCCAGACGCTCGACCACTTCAGCCATCAACGGACGCTTGCCGCGATCACGGTCACCGCCGCAGCCGAACAGACACAGCAGTTGACCTTTGACGTGCGGGCGCAATGCAGTGAGGACTTTTTCCAGCGCATCCGGGGTGTGGGCGTAATCGACCACCACCAAAGGCTGCGTACCGCCACCCAGACGCTGCATGCGCCCGGCCGGGCCTTCGAGCTTCGGCAGTACTTTGAGAATTTCGTCGAGCGCGTAATCCAGACCGAGCAAGGCACCGACCGCAGCCAGTACGTTGCTCAGGTTGAACCGGCCGAGCAACGTGCTGCGCAGATGATGTTCGCCCTGCGGCGTCACCAGTGTGGCGCGCACGCCGTGGTCATCGAACTGCGCTTCGCGGCAATATAGATAGGCGCTGCTGTCGAGCAGGCTGTAGGTGATCAGGCGCGATTCGCGTTTTTCAGCGGCCAGTTGCCGGCCGAAATCGTCGTCGAGGTTGACCACGCGGCACTTCAGATCATTCCAGGCGAACAGCTTGGCCTTGGCCTCGGCGTACGCCTGCATGGTGCCGTGATAGTCCAGGTGGTCGCGGGACAGGTTGGTCATCACCGCGACGTCGAACGCCAGCGCAGTGACGCGGCCCTGATCCAGACCGTGGGACGAGACTTCCATGGCCACGGCTTTGGCGCCGGCCTTTTTCAGGTCGCCCAACGTTGCTTGCACGGCGATCGGATTCGGCGTGGTGTGCAGACCGCTTTGCAGTGCGCCATAGAAGCCGGAACCCAAGGTCCCAACGATGCCGCAATGCTGACCGAGCAGATCCAGCGCCTGCGCAACCAATTGGGTCACGCTGGTTTTGCCGTTGGTGCCGGTCACGCCGATCAAGTTCAGGTGATGACTTGGCTCACCGTAAAAACGCCCGGCGATGTCCGACAGCTGCGCCGCCAGGCCTTTGACCGGAATCAGCGGCACGTCGGTGATCGGCAGCACGGTGGCACCTTCAACTTCATACGCTACAGCCGCCGCGCCGCGTTGCAAGGCATCGGCGATGTGCGCACGGCCATCGAATTTGCCGCCGGGCACGGCGAGGAACAAATCGCCCGCGCGTACGTTGCGGCTGTCCAGCGCCAATTCACGGATCAACAGATCGTGGCCGGCGTGGGGGAATATCTTGTTCAGACTTAATGACATCAGCCGCGCCCTCCATTGGCTTTCAGCGGAACGACCGGGGTAGCGTTGGCTTGTTGCGTCGTCGGCAGATTGTCCGGCGTAACGTTCATCAGACGCAGGGTGCCGGACATCACACGGCTGAACACCGGCGCGGAAACCAGACCACCGAAGTAACCGGCCTTGGACGGTTCATCAATCACGACAACGATGGCGTAACGCGGATCGCTCATCGGACCGAAACCGGCGAACAGCGAGCGGTAAGAGTTTTCCGCATAGCCCTTGGTGCCCACCGAGGTCTTACGCGCAGTACCCGACTTGCCCGCCACGTGATACGCCGGCACCTGCGCACGGAACACGCCGCGCGGCGCTTCGATCACCTGGGTAAGCATGCCTTGCAGGGTTTTCGCGACGGCTTCCGGCAGCACCTGCGTGGTCTGCGGTGGCTTGTCGGTTTTGATCAGGGTCAGCGGCGCGAGACGACCGTTGTTGGCCAGCGCCGAGAACGCGTGGACGAGTTGAATCGCGGTCACGGAAATACCGTAGCCGTAAGACAAGGTTGCGGTTTCAGCCTTGCGCCAATCGCGGTAGTTCGGCAGGTTGCCGACACGTTCGCCCGGGAAGCCAAGGCCGGTGTCCTGGCCTAGGCCTACTTTCTGCGCGAGGCGGAAAATCGTTTCGCCGCCGATATCGAACGCGACCTTACTCATGCCGACGTTACTGGAATTGATCAGGATGCCGGTCAGGTCGAGCACCGGACCTTCGCTCTTGGAGACGTCCTTGATGGTGTATTTGCCGATCTGCAGGGAGCCCGGATACACCTCGACGGTGTCGCTCGGTTTCCAGCGGCCGGTTTCGATTGCGGCAGCCATCGAGATGGCTTTCATGGTCGAACCCGGTTCGAACACGTCGATCATCGCGCGGTTACGCATCATCGCCGGTTGCAGGTTGCGGCGGTTGTTCGGGTTGTAGGTCGGCTGGTTGACCATGGCCAGAATCTCGCCGGTCTTGACGTCCATGATCACCAGACTGCCGGCCTTGGCGCCGTTCTCGATGATCGCGTTACGCAGCTCGCGGTTGGCCAGATATTGCAGGCGCAGGTCAATGGACAACGCCAAGGGCTTGCCGGCCTTGGCGTTTTTGGTGACCTGGACATCCTTGATCAGCCGTCCGCGCCGATCCTTGATGACCTGTCGTTTGCCCGGCACCCCGGCGAGCCATTCGTCATAAGCCAGTTCGACACCTTCGCGACCGTGGTCGTCGATGTCGGTAAACCCGACCATGTGTGCGGTGACTTCACCGGCCGGATAGAACCGGCGGAATTCTTCGATGCCATAAACGCCCGGCACTTTCAGGTCGAGCACAGCCTGGCCTTGCTCGGGGGTCAGCCCGCGCACCAGATAAATGAATTCTTTGTTGGCTTGGGCTTCGAGGCGTTCGGTCAGGGCTTTCGGGTCCTGACCCAGCGCGGCGGCGAGTGCCGGCCACTTCTCTTTCGCCGTTTGCATTTCCTTGGCGTTGGCCCACAGCGTGGTCACCGGGGTACTCACGGCCAAAGGCTCGCCGTTACGGTCGGTGATCAGACCACGGTGAGCCGGAATCGGAATGTGACGCAGGCTGCGCGCATCGCCCTGACCTTTGAGGAAGTCACGGTCAACCACTTGCAGGTCGATGATGCGCCAGCAGATCGCCGCGACCATGATGCCAAGCAGCGCCACCATCAGGCGGAAGCGCCATGGGAACAGTGCGCCTTCGAGTTTCATCATGGCGCCACCATCTTCACGTCAGCCGCGCCGGGGATGTGCATTTTCAATTGTTCGGTGGCCAGCACTTCGATGCGGCTGTGCGCGGTCCAGGTGCTCTGTTCAAGAATCAGACGACCCCACTCGGCCTGCGCCTTGTCGCGCACGCTGAGTTCGTTGTAAAGGGTGTTGAGCAACTGCCGGTTCCAGTGCGCGCTGTACGACACGGCGATGGCCGACACGAGCACGCCGATAAACAGCAGCAGCATCAGAAAGCTGCCGCCGGGCAGTGGCTTGGCGAAAAGCTTGCTCACCGCAATTTCTCCGCGACGCGCATGACGGCGCTACGGGAACGTGGGTTGGCTTTGAGTTCGGCGTCGGAGGCCGTCTGCGCTTTGCCATGGACTTTGATTTTCGGTTCGAACGCGACATGGCGAACCGGCAGGTTGCGCGGCAGGTTGTCGGCTTCGCCTTTCACCAGCTTGCGCATGAACAGTTTGACGATGCGGTCTTCCAGCGAGTGGAAGCTGATCACGACCAGACGGCCGCCAACTTCCAGAGCGTCCAGTGCGGCTTCGAGGCCGGCTTCCAGATCACCCAGTTCGTTGTTGACGTGAATGCGCAAACCCTGGAATGCACGGGTGGCCGGGTTCTTGCCCTTTTCCCACGCCGGGTTGGCGACTTTCAACACTTCAGCCAGATCGGCGGTGCGCTCGAACGGCTTGATATCGCGACGTTCGGCGACCGCGCGAGCCATGCGACCGGAGAATCGCTCTTCGCCGTATTCCTTGAACACCCGGGCGATTTCCTCAGCCGGCGCGGTGTTGACAAACTCGGCAGCGCTGATGCCACGGGATGGGTCCATGCGCATGTCGAGCGGGCCGTCGTTGAGGAAACTGAAGCCGCGCTCGGCGTCGTCGAGCTGCGGCGAAGACACGCCGAGGTCGAGCAGAATACCGCTGACCTTGCCGCTCAGACCCTGTTCGGCAACCACTGAACCGAGCTCGGCAAAGCTGCGCTGCACAACGACAAAGCGGCCGTCTTCGGCCGCTAGCGTTTGCCCGGTGGCAATCGCTTGTGGATCTTTGTCGAATCCGATGAGCCGACCGTCCGTGCCGAGCTGGCTGAGGATCAGCCGGCTGTGGCCGCCGCGCCCGAACGTGCCGTCCAGATAGCAGCCATCAGGACGTACGGCGAGAGCCTCGACGGCTTCGTCAAGCAGTACGGTGATGTGGTTAAAGCCGCTATCAATAGTCACAGGATCAAATCACGCAGTTCATCAGGCATCGCGCCCGGTTGTTGAATGGCAGCAAGGTCAGCGGCAGATACCGCGTTCCATGCATCCTCGTCCCACAATTGGAACTTGTTCAGTTGGCCTACCAGCATCGCGCGCTTATCCAACTTGGCGTATTCGCGCAGACGCGGTGGAACCAGAAAACGACCACTGCCATCGAGCTCGAGGTCGACGGCGTTGCCAATCAATAAACGCTGCAAGCGACGGTTCTCTTCGCGAAGCGAAGGGAGTGCGCGCAACTTGGTTTCAATAATTTCCCACTCGTCGAGCGGATAGACACACAGACACGGATCAACGGCATCAATGGTCACGATCAATTGGCCGGAACTGCGCGAATCGAGCTCGTCACGGTACCGGCTCGGCATAGCGAGACGGCCCTTTGCGTCGAGACTGATAGCGTTAGCTCCGCGAAACACGTCTGCGTTTCTCCAATTTTTATCGTTTTGAGCTCAAAAAACCCACTTCATGCCACTTTCCGCCACTTGCGCACACTATAGGAATGCGCCCACCACACCGTCAAGGCGCGGATTAAAGGAAAACCCTTACAGAACGGAGATTTAGGAGCATAAAAGGAGGAGTAACGACAATCTGGCGCAGACTTTTGACCCATAACCTGATGCAGCACTGATAGCTGCGCTCGAAAGTTAAAGTAATTTGTTAAGAGTAAGATTTTTTCGGTATTACAAAAGCGCTTCTGCTGTTGATTGAAGCAAGGTGGGAAATGGCTATTACTGCGTTTGCCGCTGCCGAACTTTCAGCCCAGGCCTGCTGATATTACACAGCCCTGTTGCCATTGATTCAAGCAGGGAAAGAAAAAGGTGGAGAGTCGATCTGTAAGCCGGGTTCTGTCTTGAACAGTCATTCGTCTACGATGGCCATCACTGGACATCTTTAGCAACCTACCCGGTCCCAGCGCGGGCCACGCCTTGGGACCCTATTTGGTCTTGCTCCAAGTGGGGTTTACCTAGCCACGAACTGTTGCCAGACGTGCGGTGCGCTCTTACCGCACCTTTTCACCCTTACCGGCGCCGAAGCGCTTAGGCGGTTATTTTCTGTGGCACTTTCCGTAGGCTCACGCCTCCCAGGCATTACCTGGCACTTCGCCCTATGGAGCCCGGACTTTCCTCCCCCCCCTAATTTTCATAGAGGGCAGCGACTGTCCGATCGACTCTCCGCCGCGAAGGTTAACGGCAGAGCGCCCGAAGAACAAGCGCTAAAAGCCTCAAGACCGCTATGGGCGACGGCTTACACGCCTTTCTGTTTATCCAGCGCGACCTGATACAGGACGTTTTTACGTTCACCGGTGATCTGCGCTGCCAGCGCGGCGGCACGCTTGAGCGGCATTTCTTCGAGGAGCAGATCGAGGATGCGCATCGCTTCGCTACTCACTGCGTCTTCAGACTCCGGCGCGGTCCAGCCGGCGACCAGCACCACGCATTCGCCGCGTTGCTGATTGCTGTCGGATTCGACGAATGCACGCAACTCAGCCAATGGCAGACCTTTAAGCGTTTCAAAGGTTTTGGTGATTTCACGAGCGAGCAATGCCTGACGCTCTCCACCAAACACTGCTTCCATATCCTGCAGACATTCAAGAATGCGGTGCGGAGCTTCGTAAAAGATCAGCGTGCGCGGCTCTTCTTTAACGGCTTCCAGTCGCGCCTTGCGCCCGACCGACTTGGCCGGCAGAAAACCTTCAAAGATAAAACGATCGGATGGCAGCCCCGCCGCCGACAACGCGGCGATAAGCGCACAAGCACCCGGTACCGGCACCACATTGATTCCGGCTGCGCGAGCCTGACGCACCAAGTGATAACCCGGATCGGAAATCAGCGGTGTCCCGGCATCGGAAATCAGCGCGACGTTATCACCGGCCAGCAAGCGGGTAATAAAGCGGCTACCTTCATCTCGTTCATTGTGTTCGTGACACGCAGCCAGCGGCGTGCCGATCCCGAAGTGCTGCATGAGGCGCGCCGAGTGACGGGTGTCCTCGGCGGCGATCAAGGCGACTTCACGGAGGATCTTCAATGCCCGGGCGCTGATGTCGTCCAGGTTGCCGATGGGCGTCGCCACCACATAAAGCGAGCCAGCAGCGGAATTCAGGGAACCTGGAGCAGTCAAAGCGCACACCTCGTGATCGGTAAAAGCGGCCATTGTAGCGCGACACGAGGCTTGCGACGCGCCTCGACCCACCATGGTTTTGCGCGCAGTTGTGCGCCGCCGCAACATTTACTCCAGCTAAATCGTCCGATTCACGCCAGTAACATCGCGCCCCGGCCAGTGCTTGGGTACAATTCGACGCTAATTTGATCGAGTATCAGGAACACTTACATGATCGCTTGCCTGCGGCTGTTCACTGCCCTCTGCCTCGCTGCCCTGTTGGCGGCTTGCGCCAGCTCCCCTTCCTCCAGCCTTGGCGAACTTCCACGGACCCCGGATGCCAGCATCGAGCAACTGCTCGAACAGGCTAGCCAGGCGAAAACCCCGGAAAAAGCCGCCCTGCTGCGCCTGAGTGCTGCGGATCTGGCTTACCGTCAGGGTAACGCCGGCCAGTCTGCGCAGATCCTGCAACAAGTGCCGATGGAGCAACTGAAGCCAGGCCAGCAGATTTTCGCCAGCACGCTGAATGCTGAGCTGGCCATGACCCGCAATCAGCCGAAAGCTGCGCTGACGGCCCTGAGCCATCCAAGCCTGCAACATTTGGGTGAGATGCCTGAAGAGCAGCAAGTACGCACCGGCACCGTGCATGCCCGCGCCCTTGAAGCCGATGGCCAGACACTCGCCGCCGCCCGCGAGCGCGTGTTTATCGCTCCGATGCTGCAAGGCGAAGCCGCGAGCAAGAACCACGAAGCGATCTGGACCCTGATTGGTTCGCTGCCGACCGACCAACTGCAACCGAACAGCACCGACGATCTCGGCGGCTGGATGGGCCTGGCCATGGCGGTGAAATCCGCGGGCACCCTGGAACAGCAGCAAGCCGCGATCGACACCTGGCGCGCGCAGAATCCAAAACACCCGGCCGCAATCAACCTGCCGCTGCCGCTGACCAAACTCAAGGAACTGGCCAGCCAGCCGCTGAGCAAAATCGCCCTGCTGCTGCCGCAGGACGGTCAATTGGCCGCCGTCGGCAAGGCACTGCGTGAAGGCTTCATGGCCGCGCACTACCAGGCTCAACAGGCCGGGCAAAAGCCGCCAGCGATCGAGTTCTACGACAGCTCGAAGCTGACCTCGATGGACGAGTTCTACCGCAAGGCTCAGGCTGATGGCGTGCAATTGGTTGTCGGCCCGCTGGAAAAACCACTGGTCAAACAGCTGAGCACCCGTCCGCAACTGCCGATCACCACCCTCGCCCTGAACTACAGCGAAGGTGATCAAGGCCCGGCGCAGCTGTTCCAGTTTGGTCTGGCCGCTGAAGACGAAGCCCGCGAAGTCTCGCGCCGCGCCCGTGCCGATGGCCTGCACCGCGCCGCGATCATGGTGCCGAAAGGCGAATGGGGCGACCGCGTACTGCGTGCGTTCAGCCAGGACTGGCAGGCTAACGGCGGCAGCATCGTAGCCACCGAACGCGTTGATCAGCCGGTGCAACTGGCTCAGCAGATCGCTGACATGTTCCAGCTGCGTCAGAGCGAAGCCCGCGCCAAGAGCCTGCAAAATGCCGCCGGCACTAACGTCGCCGCGCAGCCGTCGCGTCGTCAGGACATCGAGTTCATCTTCCTTGCTGCCACGCCACAACAGGCGCAGCAGATCAAGCCGACCCTGAATTTCCAGTACGCCGGAGACGTTCCGGTTTACGCGACCTCGCACGTTTACAGCGCCAGTGGCGACGTCAACCAGTACAACGACATGAACGGCATTCGCTTCTGCGAAACCCCATGGCTGCTGGACAGCAGTGACCCATTGCGTCAGCAAGTGGTTGCGCAGTGGCCGCAAGCCGCCGGCAGCCTCGGCCGCCTGTACGCGATGGGTGTCGATGCCTATCGCTTGGCTCCGCGCCTGGGGCAACTCAAAGCGCTGCCGGACAGCCGCATCGACGGTGAGTCGGGCAGCCTCGGCATGACCCAGACCCAACGCGTCGTTCGTCAATTGCCTTGGGCACAGTTCGTCAGCGGCCAGGTGCAGCGCCTGCCGGACACCCCGCGCTGATGCCCGACAGGTCACGCTCGCAAAGCGGTAAGGATGCCGAGCGCCAGGCGCTCGAGCATCTGCAACAACACGGTCTGCGCCTGCTGGCGCAGAACTGGTTATGCAAACGCGGCGAGCTTGATCTGGTCATGCTTGATGGCGATACAGTAGTATTCGTTGAAGTTCGCTACAGAAAAAACACTCAATGGGGTGGCGCGCTCGCTAGCATCGATGGGCGCAAGCAGCAGAAACTGATTTTCGCTGCACAGTATTTTCTTCAGCGCGAGTCGCGTTGGGCCAATTCCCCTTGCCGCTTCGACGTGGTGGCTATCGACAGCCATCCGGATCAGCTGAACTGGTTGCAGAATGCTTTCGACAGTTGATCGCAGGCGTTGCGACCCGGACAATCCCACCGACAAATTTTGCTCTTTGCTTTGCGGGCTGCACATTCATGTGCCGGACAGCCGCGCTACTTAAGGTCACACAGATGGACATGCAATCCCGAATTCGCCAGCTTTTCCAGGCCAGTATCGACACCAAGCAACAGGCGATGGACGTACTTGCACCGCACATCGAGCAAGCCAGCCAGATCATGGTCAACGCCCTGCTCAACGAAGGCAAAATGCTTTCATGCGGCAATGGCGGCTCAGCCGGCGATGCCCAGCACTTCTCCTCCGAGTTGCTCAACCGCTTCGAGCGCGAGCGTCCGAGCCTGCCAGCTATCGCCCTGACCACCGATACCTCGACGATCACTTCGATCGCCAATGACTACAGCTACAACGAAGTGTTCTCCAAACAGATCCGCGCGCTCGGTCAGCCAGGCGATGTCCTGCTGGCTATTTCGACCAGCGGCAACTCGGCGAACATTATTCAAGCGATCCAGGCCGCACATGATCGCGAAATGATTGTCGTAGCTATGACCGGACGCGATGGCGGCGGCATGGCGTCGCTGCTGCTGCCCGAAGACGTCGAGATTCGCGTACCGGCCAATGTCACCGCACGTATTCAAGAAGTCCACTTGCTGGCGATCCATTGCCTTTGCGATCTGATCGACAGCCAACTGTTCGGGAGTGAAGAATGACCCCTAATCGCCTTGGCCTTCTGGCCTTGACCCTGTGCCTCGGCATCAGCGGCTGCACCTCGGTGGTGAACGCCAGCCGTGAAGCACCGATCGACGACGACCGTGGCACGCGCACCTTCGGTAGCAAGATCGACGACTCGTTGATCGAAACCAAAGTCGGTGTGAACGTGGCCAAGGCCGACCCGGCCCTGGACAACGATTCGCACATCGTCGTCACCAGTTTCAACGGTGTTGTCTTGCTGGCCGGTCAAACCCCTCGCGCAGACTTGAAAGCCAAGGCTGAGCAGGCAGCCGCCGCCGTGCAGCGGGTAAAAACCGTTCACAACGAACTGCAGGTCATACCGCCGTCCGGCTTCCTGGCTCGCCA
This sequence comes from Pseudomonas sp. GM24, assembly GCF_000282235.1. Lineage (NCBI taxonomy): Bacteria > Pseudomonadati > Pseudomonadota > Gammaproteobacteria > Pseudomonadales > Pseudomonadaceae > Pseudomonas > Pseudomonas sp. GM24. Next base: position 26,740 of record NZ_AKJR01000018.1, read on the forward strand.
GAACGACACCTGGCTGACCTCCAAGATCAAGACCCAGATGCTCACCGACGCCAGCATCCCTGGCTCGCGCATCAAGGTCGTGACCGAGAACGGTATCGTCTATCTGCTGGGCCTGCTGACCAAACAGGAAGCCACCCAAGCGACCAATCTGGTTCAGGGTGTTTCCGGCGTACAGAAAATCGTCAAACTCTTCGAATACATCGACTGATACACCTCTGTGTAGGAGCTGCCGAAGGCTGCGATCTTTTGATCTTGCTTTAAAGATCAGGATCAAAAGATCGCAGCCTTCGGCAGCTCCTACAGTTTTGAGATGTGTATGCAGATTTGAGATGTATGTGAAGTTTTGAGATGCGCATGAAAAAGGCGATCCATCCGGATCGCCTTTTTATTACTTCACCACTTTCAAACTAGGCCGGCCGCTAGGGCGCGGCGGCTCGCTGTCCGGTGGTGGCAAGTCGTCATCCGACTCGATCTCTTCTTCGTCATCCATCGGCGACTCGAGATCGAACACCATGCCCTGACCGTTCTCCCGGGCGTAGATCCCCAGGATCGCGCTGATCGGCACGTACAAGCTGTGCGGGACACCACCGAAGCGACCTTCGAAGGTCACCACGTCGTTGTCCATGTGCAAATGACGCACGGCACTTGGCGAGATGTTCAGGACAATCTGCCCGTCACTGGCGAAACCCTGCGGCACCTGCACCGCCGGGTATTCGGAATTGACCAGCATGTGCGGGGTGCAATCGTTATCAACAATCCACTCGTAGAGCGCGCGGACCAGATAAGGTCGACTGGAGTTCATAGCGGCTCCTTAAGCCTTAGCGCATATCGCGTTCGACACCAGACAGACTCGCCTGGAAAGCCTCACGCGCAAACGAGCGCTCCATATAATCAAGCAGCGGCTTGGCTGGCCGCGGCAGTTCAATACCCAGAATCGGCAAACGCCAGAGTATTGGCAATAGGCAGCAATCCACCAGACTTTGTTCCTCACTGAGGAAAAACGGCTTGTCGGCAAACAGCGGCGACACGCCCGTCAGGCTTTCACGCAATTCCTTGCGCGCCACGACACGCGCGGCCTCCTTGGACTTGGGATCCAGAATCAGATCCACCAGACCACACCAGTCGCGCTGAATACGATGAATCAGCAGGCGGCTGTTGGCACGCGCCACCGGGTAAACCGGCATCAACGGCGGGTGCGGGTAACGCTCATCCAGATATTCCATCACCACGGTCGACTCCCACAACGCCAGGTCACGATCGACCAGCGTCGGCAGACTGCCGTAAGGGTTTACCTCAATCAGTTTAGGCGGCTGGCGACCAGCTTCCACATAAATGATCTCGGCGCTGACACCCTTCTCTGCAAGCACAATGCGCACTCGGTGGGAATAGTGGTCGGCGGGGTCGGAGTAACAGGCCAACCGATTGGTCACGCCCATGGCGATCCTCCTCGCTTGTTGAATTTGTCGGAACCGGAAAAACGCGCGCGCCCAGAGGGCGCCTCCCGCAACGCTTGGCGAACCAGACGTTGCGTTATTGGAGGCGCCCTTGGGCGCGCGCGATTAACAGCAATGCTTGAAGCGTATCAGTGCACGTCTTTCCAGTATTCACGCTTGAGCAGGTAGGCGAACACAAAGAAGAACGCCAGGTACAGCAAGACATAAGTACCGATGCGCTGATGTTGCAGCTTAACCGGGTTAGCCGAGTAAGCCAGGAAGGTTACCAGATTCTTGACCTTCTCATCGAACTGCTCTTCGTTCAGAGCACCGGATTTCGGCACGATGGTCAGCTGATCGCACGCTTCATGCGTCAGAGGCGTGCCGGTCAACGGATCATATTGCTTCTTGCCGTCTTCGACGATCTGCACCTGTTTGCAGCCCACGACCTGGCGACCTTGCAGGCCGACCAGCACGTTAGGCATGCCGACGTTCGGGAAGACCTTGTTGTTTACACCCCAAGGACGTGCCGGATCTTCGTAGAACGAGCGCAGGTAACCGTAAAGCCAGTCCGTACCACGCACGCGCGCCACCAGGGTCAGATCCGGTGGTGCCGCGCCGAACCAGGTCTTGGCGTCCGCCGGCTGCATGCCGATGTTCATGTGATCGCCGATCTTGGCGCCGGTGAACACCAGCTTCTCCAGCATCATTTCGTGAGGAATGCCCAGATCATCGGCAACCCGCTCGTAACGCTGGAACTTGGCACTGTGGCAACCCATGCAATAGTTGGCAAAAGTACGTGCGCCATCCTGCAGGGCGGCCTTGTCGGAAACGTCGATGTCGACTTTCTCCAGCTCAGGACCTCCGTGCTCAGCAGCGAAAGACAGGACAGGCAAAGCAGCAAAAATCAGAGCGAAAAATAACTTTTTCATCAGCCAGTCACCCTTTCCGGAACCGGTTTGGTCTTCTCGAGCCTGGTGTAGAACGGCATCAGAATGAAGTAGGCGAAGTACAGGAAGGTGCAGACCTGCGACAGCAAGGTTCGCTCCGGCGTCGGCGCAAGAACACCGAGAATGCCCAGAATCACGAACGAAATGCAGAACACCAGGAGCCAGATTTTGCTCATCCAGCCCTTATAGCGCATCGATTTGACCGGACTGCGGTCCAGCCATGGCAGCACGAACAGCACCGCAATCGCCGCGCCCATGGCAATCACACCCATGAGTTTGTCGGGGATCGCCCGCAAGATTGCGTAGAACGGCGTGAAGTACCAGACCGGGGCAATGTGCTCTGGTGTCTTGAACGGGTTAGCCTGCTCGAAGTTTGGTTTTTCGAGGAAGTAGCCGCCCATTTCCGGGAAGAAGAACACAATAAAACAGAAGATAAACAGGAACACCACGACACCGACTATGTCTTTCACGGTGTAGTACGGGTGGAAGGCAATGCCGTCCAGCGGGATGCCGTTTTCGTCTTTGTGCTTCTTGATGTCGACGCCGTCAGGGTTGTTCGAACCGACTTCGTGCAAGGCCAGAATGTGCAGCACGACCAGACCGAGAATCACGATTGGCAGAGCCACCACATGCAAGGCGAAGAAGCGGTTCAGGGTGATCCCGGAGATCAGGTAGTCACCACGAATCCACTGCGTCAGGTCGTTTCCGATCACCGGAATCGCACCGAACAGCGAGATGATCACCTGGGCACCCCAGTAGGACATCTGACCCCAAGGCAGCAGATAACCCATGAAGGCTTCGGCCATCAGCGCCAGGTAAATCAGCATGCCGAAGACCCAGACCAGCTCGCGCGGTTTCTGGTACGAACCGTAGAGCAGGCCACGGAACATGTGCAGATAAACCACGATGAAAAACGCCGAAGCGCCGGTCGAGTGCAGCAGACGCAGGATCGAGCCGTACTCGACGTCGCGCATGATGTATTCAACGGAAGCGAAGGCTTCTTCTGCCGACGGCGTGTAACTCATCGTCAGCCAGACACCGGTAACGATCTGATTCACCAGCACCAGCAGCGCCAGGGAGCCGAAGAAATAGAAGAAGTTGAAGTTTTTTGGAGCGTAATACTTGCTGAGATGGTCTTCCCACATTTTGGTCGCGGGAAAGCGCGCATCAACCCAATCCATGAACTTGCTCATCACGCTTTCTCCGTATCGACGCCAATGACAATCAGGTCATCGGTCTCATAGGAATGCGGGGGAACTGGCAGGTTCAAAGGCGCAGGTTGCGACTTGTAGACGCGGCCAGCCAGATCGTAGTGGGAACCATGGCAAGGGCAGAAATAGCCACCGACCCAGTCTTTACCGAGATCCGCAGGTGCCACTTCGGGACGGAAGGTTGGTGAGCAACCCAGGTGTGTGCAGATCCCGATCAGCAGCAGAATTTCCGGCTTGATCGAGCGCACTTCAGGGTCGACATAGGTGGGTTGCGTGGAGTTTTTGGAGGTTGGATCGGAGAGCTGGCCCTCGATCTTCTTGAGATTCCCCAGGATTTCCTCGGTACGGCGGACAATGAACACCGGCTGGCCGCGCCACTCAGCAATCATCTGCTGTCCTGGCTCGATTTTGCTGACATTCACTTTCACCGGTGCACCGGCGGCTTTCGCCTTGGCACTGGGAAACCATGACCCCACGAACGGGACCGCAGCCCCCACCGCTCCTGCAGCACCCACCACGGATGTGGCTGCTACCAAGAAGCGACGCCGGCCTGCATTCACGCCGTCATTGCTCATTCAGTCCTCTCCCATCAGCTTTTGTGGCCTGTTAAATCAGGCATCTACTAAATAAATCAATGTTACTTATAAAAATTTTGCCGAATGGTAATGAAAAGCCCCAATTCTGACAAGGGAATTACCCGGAGCTCTTACCCTCAAGCCTTGCAGTATAGGGGGTCTACGGAAGTGGCAAGTTGTCGCAGCGCAATTCTTTGATAAATCACAGGCATAAAAAAACGCCCGCTTCCGTGAGGAGGCGGGCGTTCTTTTTGAACGCGGAAGCGGAATTAACGCTTCGAGTACTGCGGACGCTTACGCGCTTTACGCAGACCAACTTTCTTACGTTCAACTTCACGGGCGTCGCGAGTAACGAAGCCAGCTTTGCGCAGAGCGCCACGCAGGGTTTCGTCGTAGTCCATCAGAGCGCGAGTGATGCCGTGGCGGATTGCGCCAGCTTGACCACTTACACCACCACCGATCACGGTGACGTAGATGTCGAACTTCTCGACAGTCTCGGTCAGCTCCAGCGGCTGACGAACTACCATGCGGGCAGTTTCGCGGCCGAAGAAGTTATCCAGCGAACGGTTGTTGATGGAGATGTTACCAGTACCCGGACGCAGGAAAACGCGTGCGGTTGCGGTCTTGCGACGGCCAGTGCCGTAATTTTGAGTCGCCGACATAATGTACTATTCCGTTAAAACTTCAGTTCTTGGGGCTGCTGAGCAGTATGTGGGTGTGCAGCGCCCGCATAGACTTTCAGCTTACGGTACATGTCGCGACCCAGTGGGTTTTTAGGCAGCATGCCTTTAACCGCGGTCTCGATCACGCGCTCAGGGGCTTTAGCGATCAGCTTTTCAAAGTTGATCGACTTGATGCCGCCCGGGAAACCGGAGTGGGAGTAGTACATTTTGTCAGTGGTTTTAGCACCGGTAACACGAATCTGCTCAGCGTTAATTACGACGATGTAGTCGCCGGTGTCAACGTGAGGAGTGTACTCAGGCTTGTGCTTGCCACGCAGACGGCTCGCGATTTCGGTGGCCAGACGACCCAGGGTCTGACCAGCAGCGTCGACGACAAACCAGTCGCGCTTTACTGTTTCCGGTTTAGCAGTAAAAGTTTTCATTCTTTATAGCCTCAGGGGCCGCCCTGTAAATTAGACGGCGGATCTTACTGAATAGTGCGTACTTTGACAAGTCAAAGGCAGCCGGATACAGACGCTTTCGGGGGCTCGGGTCGGCGCGTCCGTTCAACGGCAAGATTCTTCGGCGGCGGCGCATCACTTCCACTGCAGAAAGAGGTCGGCAATTATGCAGATTGCGAAAAATATTTCAACCTGCTTTTATGATTGTTTTGCCCAAGGAGCACCCGATGGACTATCGCCAGCTAGGCCGGACCGACCTGAACGTGAGTGCAATCTGCCTCGGCACCATGACCTGGGGCGAGCAAAACACTGAAGCTGAAGCCTTCGCGCAGATCGAAAGGGCCAAGGAAGCCGGGATCAATTTCATCGACACCGCCGAGATGTATCCGGTGCCGCCGAAAGCCGAAACCTACGCCACCACCGAGCGCTACATCGGCAATTACTTCAAAAGTCGCGGTGATCGCGCCGACTGGATTCTCGCCAGCAAGATCGCCGGCCCGGGCAACACCATTGACTACATCCGCGACAAAAACCTGCGCCACAACCGCCAGCACATCACCGCAGCGGTGGACGCCAGCCTCGAGCGCCTGCAGACCGATTACATCGACCTGTACCAATTGCACTGGCCGGAACGCAGCACCAACTTTTTCGGACAACTGGGCTACAAACACAAGATCGAAGCCAACCTGACGCCGCTCGAAGACACCCTCGAAGCGCTCGACGAACAGGTGAAGGCCGGCAAGATCCGCCACATCGGCCTGTCCAACGAAACGCCGTGGGGCACCATGCGTTTTCTGGCATTGGCTGAGGCCCGTGGCTGGCCGCGTGCGGTGTCGATCCAAAACCCGTACAACCTGCTCAACCGCAGCTTTGAAGTCGGTCTGGCAGAAATCGCCATTCGCGAGCAATGCGGTCTGCTGGCCTATTCGCCGCTGGCGTTTGGTTTTCTGTCAGGCAAGTACGAAGGTGGCGCCCGGCCGCCGAAAGGTCGTCTGAGCCTCTACAGTCGCTTCAGCCGCTATTTCAACGCGCAGTCGGAAGCAGCGTGCAGCCGCTATGTGGCGCTGGCCCGTGAACACGGTCTGGATCCTGCGCAGATGGCGCTGGCGTTTGTCACGCAGCAACCGTTCGTCACCAGCAACATCATTGGTGCGACGACGCTTGAGCAACTGGACAGCAACATTGCCAGTTTTGATCTGAAGCTTTCCGACGAAGTGCTGGCAGGGATCGAAGCGATTCACAAGGATCATCCGAATCCTGCGCCTTGATTGAACGAGCAGGCTCGCTCCCACAGGTACAGCGTGATCCTTGGGGAGCGAGCCTGCTCGCGAAGAGGCCGATCAGATCATCACCAAAGCGGAACGCGGAGCGTCCCCGGCGGCATTCCCACGCAGAGCGTGGGAACGATCATCAAAGCGAACGCGCAATGATCTCCTTCATGATTTCATTGGTGCCGGCATAAATCCGTTGCACCCGCGCATCCGCCCACGCCCGGGCTACCGGGTATTCCCACATGAAACCGTAGCCGCCATGCAACTGCACGCATTCGTCGAGTACCTTGCATTGCAGATCGGTGCCCCAGTATTTGGCCATCGCCGCTGTCGGCACATCCAGCTTGCCTTGCAGATGCAGCTCCAGACATTTATCGACGAACACTCGACCGATCTGGATTTCAGTCGCCATCTCCGCCAGCTTGAAGCGGGTGTTCTGGAAGTCGGCAATCGCCTTGCCAAAGGCCTTGCGATCACGGGTGTAATCAAGCGTCCATTGCAACGCCGCTTCAGCTGAAGCCAGGCCACCAATCGCTACCGTCAGACGCTCTTGCGGCAACTCCTGCATCAGATAAGCAAACCCTGCCCCAGCCTGCCCCAGCAGGTTTTCCTTCGGCACGCGCACATCCTGAAAGAACAATTCCGAGGTGTCCTGCGCCTTCATGCCGACCTTCTCCAGGCGCTTGCCCTTGTCGAAGCCCGGCGTATTCGCCTCCACCAGAAACAGGCTGGTGCCCTTGGCGCCGGCCTTCGGATCGGTCTTCGCGACTACGATCACCAAGTCCGCCAGAAAGCCGTTGGTGATAAAGGTTTTCGAACCGTTGATTACATATTCATCACCGTCAAGCACAGCGGTGGTCTTCACACCTTGCAGATCGGAACCCGCCCCCGGCTCGGTCATCGCGATAGCAGTGACCATCTCGCCCGAAACCAGTTTCGGCAGGTATTTGTGCTTCAGCGCCTCGCTGCCGTAATGCAGGATGTACGGCGCGACAATGTCCGAATGCAGCGAGAAACCGATGCCGGTCAGGCCCAGTCGACCGACCTCCTCGATCACCACCGCGCTGTAAAGAAAGTCCGCTCCCAGCCCGCCATACTCTTCCGGCAGGTGCGAGCAGAGCATCCCCGCCTCCCCTGCCTTGTTCCAGAGTTTGCGGTCGATATAACCTTGTTTCTCCCATTGCGCATGGAACGGCACCGCCTCTTTTTCGAGGAAGGTTCGTACGCTGTCGCGAAACAATTCGTGCTCGGAGCTAAACAAGGTTCTGGGGATCATGCGGCACCTTTCTTTGTTGTTGGAGGGAGATGACCTTCAGAGACTAAGCCTCCCCTCTGACACAGGACACTGGACACATCCGACAAAAAATAAGACGATCCAGCCGTCTGGTGACCACTTTCCCTTATAAAAACAAAACAAAAGTTGAATTATGTCCAAGCAAGTCTCCACGCCCTTGCGGCGCGTCAGCATCCTGGCAATCGACCGGGTTTTCGCTTCCACTCTCATGCAAGCCAAGGATTTCTTCCATCTGGCCAGCCTGCGTTATGGCAAACAACTGGGCCACGGCCTGACACCGGCGTTTGAAACACGCCTGGTCAGCCCCGACGGCAAACCGGTGAACAGCTTCAGTGACGTCGTGATGCCGGTCGACGGTGGCCTGGAAAACGCCGATGTCATTATCCTCCCGGCGTTCTGGGACGATTTCGATACGCTGTGCAGCCGTTATCCACAAGTCCTGCCATGGCTGCGCGAACAACACTCGCGCGGCGCCGTATTGTGCGGCGAAGCCACCGGGGTGTTCTGGCTGGCCGAGGCCGGTCTGCTCAACGGCAAGGAAGCGACCACCTACTGGCGCTTCTTCAATGCCTTCGCCGAGCGGTTTCCCAAGGTCTACCTCAATCAGGACAAGCACCTGACCGACGCCGACAACCTGTACTGCGCCGGCGGCACCACCTCAGCCTGCGATCTCTACATTTACTTGATCGAGCGCTTTTGCGGGGCCAACGTCGCGCAAGCCGTGGCCCGCGACATTCTCTATGAGGTGCAGCGCAGCTATGCGCCGGGACGCATCGGTTTTGGCGGGCAGAAACTGCATCAGGACGTAATCATCCTGCAGATTCAGCATTGGCTCGAAGAGCATTTCGCCGACAAGTTCCGCTTCGAAGACGTGGCCCGCGAGCATGGCATGAGCATCCGCAATTTCATGCGACGCTTCCAGACGGCCACCGGTGACAAGCCACTGCATTACTTGCAACGGCTGCGTATCGAGACCGCCAAGGGTTTGTTGTCCGGGAGCCGCAAGAGCATCAAAACCATCAGTTATGAAGTCGGTTACGACGACGCGAGCTTCTTTGCGCGGCTGTTCCGTCAGCACACTGAACTGTCGCCGAACCAGTATCGGCAGCAGTTTCAGCAGGCTGCTTAGCCCTCTGCCCATACACAACCCCATGTAGGAGTGAGCCTGCTCGCGATTGCGTCCGTCCATGCAGCATTTATGTGACTGATCCACCGCTATCGCGAGCAGGCTCA